>NZ_JBBENW010000005.1:0-205893 GCF_037645885.1 Salinibaculum salinum
AGCCGTCTCCTCCTCGTTGCGGATGACCTCTTTTTCAGTCTCGGGTATCGGCGGACAGTTGTCTGAGACTGCCGTCACGACCGTACCGTCGTCCTCGTAGATATCGACGTGGACGCGGGGTGGGTAGTCCGCTTCGTGATGAAGGATACCGTTCTCGATGAGTTCAGTCAGCGCGACTTCGTAGGACTCGGAGACGGTCGCCCAGAGTTCTGCGGGTGCGTCGATAGTTATCGCCGCGCTGGAGTGACTGGCGCGGAACTGCTGGACGACGGCACGGGCGAGGCGGACGACTTCGGCGTGTTCCTCTTCGTCGGGATGACGAATCCGTTCCTGGATGGTGCGGACTTTCTCGCTCAAGCGGACCATCTCGTCGGCGGTCTCGGAGATACTCTGGGTCATCTCCAGGATCTCCTCGTCTGTAAGTGCCATCTCGCCGTCTGCCGTCGCGCGCTCGCCCAGCAGGTCCGCTTTCCCCATGACCAGCCCGAGTTTGTTCCGAATATTGTGTCTGAGCAGGCGTGTCATCACCTGTAGCTTCTGCTCGCGGCGTTTTCGCTCGCTGATGTCACGCGCAACACCGACGACACCGTTGTAGGAACCGTCGTCGTGGGGGAGGAGCTTGAAGCGGAGTTCACACGGGATGCGGTCGCCGTCCTTCGTGATGAGCGTCACCGTCCACGTCCCGCTCTCTTCGCCGTCGTCGTCGAGCAGCCGCTTGATTCTGTTCTCACCAGTCTCGATGTCTTCTTTCGAGAGTAGCATCGACGGTGTATTGCCGACGATCTCGTCTTTCTCGTACCCGGTCATCTCGGCCATCGCGTCGTTAACGAGAACGTACCGTCCCGAGTCGTCGAGGAGGTAGAGCATGTCCTCTGCCTCCTCGACCAGATGCTGATACCGATTCTCCCACCCATCGGCTATATCCTCTTGTTCTGACATCGAATCGAACCCCAGATATCGCGTCTACGCCGTCAGTTCCGGACTCTATAATTTATAATCGTCGCTTCCTGTAAACAGCATATGATATATTCCAGACCATTCAGACAGTCCAGCTAGAGCCGTTTCGAGACGTAGGGCCCGTCCTGTTTGTAGCCGAGTTTCTCGCGGTAGTACTGACGGACGCCGATGCCGCTAAGAACGGCCAGTTTGTCGAATCCGGCATCTGTGGCCAGTCGCTCGGCTTCGGCCAGCAGTTGCCGGCCGTATCCCTGATGCTGGCGCTGTTCGACACCAGCACTCGCGGCTTCGGCATTCCCGACGCCGACCTGACTCCCGTAGACGTGTAGCTCCCGGACGATAGCCGCCCCCTCCAGTTCGTGCCGAACGGGACTGTTCGGGAACCGGAGCCGGCAGAAGCCAACGAGCAGGTCCTTTTCGCGGTCTTCAAAACTGATGAAGTGTTCCGTGCCACCGGACACCTCGTATTCGGTCACGTCAAGCGTGACGTTCTCGGGTGTCTCGTCGTTGTGGCCCACTTCACGACAGCGAATGCAGTCACAGGTCCAGCCGTGCTCGTCCATCCGCTTGCGGGCGAGCTGTCGGAGATTCGACTTCCAGACGCCGCCCTCGATGAAATCCGCCGGGATGTCCCGCTGCACGCGCTGGAGGCGCGTGTACTCGGGAATGATGGATTTGATTTCCGCGACGAGTTCGGCAGCCTCCTCGTTCTCCAGTGGTTCGAACTCGTCGTTGTGCCACCAGTCGTAGACGGCTGTTCCCTCGACGACCAGCGTCGGGTAAATCTTCAGAAAGTCCGGCCGCCACTCCGGGCGCTCGAAGATGCGCCGGAAGTCCTCCAGACACATCTCCTTGGACATGCCGGGCTGGCCGGGCATCATGTGAAAACCAACTTTGAACCCGGCATCGCGCAGTCGGCGGTTGGCGTCGATCGACTCCTGAACGCCGTGTCCGCGGTGCATCTCGCGGTTGATACGCTCGTAGGTGGTCTGGACACCGACCTCGACTTTTGTCCCCCCCAGTGCGAGCATCCGGTCTATCTGTTCTGGATCACACCAGTCGGGCTTGGTCTCGAAGGTCGTGGCGACGTTTCGCACGTCCGCCGTCTCGTTTTCCGCGATGACGTCCTCGACGTAGCGGAACTCGTACTCGTCGGGGTCCTGCGCGAAACTCTCACCCTGTGCGGGTTCCGGTTCCTTGTCCACGTCGTAGTCGTTCATCGCCTCCAGGGCCCGCTTGACGAAGTGCTCCTGATAGTCGTGACTCCGGGCGGTCATCGTCCCGCCCATCAGGATGAGTTCGGCCTTGTCGACGGGATGGCCGATCTCGCGTAGTTGCTCCAGACGGAGCGTTACCTGGCCGTACGGGTCGTAGTCGTTTTGCTTTCCGCGGGCGGCCGCCGGTTCGTGGCCGGTGTAACTTTGTGCGCTGGAGAACTCCGAGTCGGGGCCGCCGGGACAGTACAGGCACTTCCCGTGTGGACACCGCTCGGGTGAGGTCATAATCGCAATCGGCGAGACACCCGACGCGGTCCGGACGGGCTTGCGGCGCAGGACCTCCTCCAGGTCGTCGCGGTGTTCGTCGGGGGCGAAATCGAGCAGTTCGGAGTTTTTCGGGACCTTCGGCGACGAGTAGGTGCCACAGACGTCTTTCTTTGCTGCTTCGAGGTTGTCGCGGTCGACGTCGCCGTCGAGTATCCGCTCGACCAGCTCCTGACAGACCTGCTCGAACGTACTCGACTCGCTTTTTGTGTCCGTACTCATTGCTCGCGCTGTTGGTCTATATCTCCGCTTTGACCGATTAAGGTTGTCGCTTGGGTGACCGGCGAGCTACTCGCCGGAGAGGTGACCGGGGTTCCACTCACCGTCGAAATCGTTGTGTTTGAACGGGACTGCGTCCTCGCCAGCGTACGTGCCGACGAGTTGGCCGCTCCCTTCGAGGTAGTACTTGTAGGTGGTCAGCCCCTCTAGACCAACTGGGCCTCGGGCGTGGGTCTTCCCCGTACTGATGCCGACTTCGGCACCGAGACCGTACCGGTAGCCGTCGCTGAATCGCGTCGACGCGTTGTGGAACACGCTCGCGGAGTCGAGGCCGCGCATGAACCGACTGGCGCGGTCCGCGTCCGTGGTCACGATAGACTCGGTGTGTTTCGACCCGTAGGTGGTGATGTGGTCAACGGCGTTCGACAGCGAGTCGACGACCTTCACCGACAGGATGAGGTCGCCGTACTCAGTCGACCAGTCAGCCTCAGTCGCCTCGTTCATCTCGGCGATCTCCCGCGCACGCTCGTCGCCGCGGAGTTCGACGCCAGCCTCGTCGTAGCGCGCCGCGACCGCCGGAAGGAACTCCTCGGCAACGTCTTCGTGGACCAGCAGCGTCTCCACGGCGTTACAGACCGCGGGGTACTGGACTTTCGCGTCGTACGCGATGTCCGCAGCCATCGAGAGGTCGGCCTCGCTGTCGACGTAGACGTGACAGATTCCTTCGGTGTGGCCCAGCACGGGAATGCTCGTGTTATCCTGAATATATCTGACAAACTCCGAACTGCCACGCGGCATGAGCAGGTCGACCGCGTCGTCCATTCCCAGTAGCGTATCGACATCCTCGCGCGCTTCGATGAGCTGTGCCCACCCATCGGGACTGTCGGCCGTCGCGTCCTGGATGATCTCGAAGAGCGCCCGGTTCGAGTAACTCGCCTCGCTGCCGCCTTTCAGGATGACGGCGTTGCCCGATTTGAGAGAGAGTGCGGCAATCTGAACGAGCGCGTCGGGCCGGGACTCGAAGACCGTTCCGATGACGCCGATCGGGACCGACACCTTGTAGAGTTCGAGACCCTCATCGAGTTCTCGTGCCGACAGGGTCTTTCCGAGCGGGTCGTCCTGCCCGGCGACGCTTCGGACCATCTCGACGATGCTGTCGAGTTTCGAGTCCGAGAGGTCGAGGCGGTCGACGAGCGCCTGGCTGTACTCGCCGTTCGCGAGCATCTCTTCGGCTTCTGCCACGTCCTTCTCGTTGGCTTCCAGAATCGTCTCCCGGTTTTCGTCGATGGCGTCGGCGATATCGTGTAGTGCCTCGCTGCGCTCCTCGTCGGAGAGCGTCGCGAGTCGGAGCGCCGCGGACTCTGCCTCCGAAACTTTCGTTTTCGTATCTTTCTCAGTCATCGATGACACCGTTCATAGGAACGAATATCGTCCCGACGGGTTTGGCAGTAGCGATTTTTTCCAGTACGTCCGGCTCCGTCGACCGGGCGATAATCGCCGGGGTACCGTGCTCGCTCACGTCGCGGGCACCGCGGACCTTCGTCTGGATGCCGCCGAACTCCTCTGTCGAGCTACCGTCGACGATTTCCTCGACTTGGTCGTAATTGCGACCGACGGCCTCGATGAGACGCGCCGAGTCGTCCTCTTTGGGGTTGCCGGTGTAGACGCCGCCCACGTCGGTCAGGGTGACGAGCAGGTCGGCGTCCACGCCGATGGCGACCGAGGCCGAGAGCATGTCGTTGTCGCCGATTCGAATCTCTTCGGTCGCGATGGCGTCGTTCTCGTTGATAATCGGGACGACGTCCCAGTCGAGCAGCGTCTCGATGGTGTTCTTGAAATTTGTGAACCGCTCGGGGTTTTCGAGGTCGTGCTGGGTAAGCAGCGCCTGGGCAATCTTCCGGTCGTAGCGTTCGAAGCTCTCGGTGTATCGCCGCATCAGGTGGCTCTGACCGATGGTCGACAGCGCCTGGGACTCCTCGACGGTCTCGCCGCCGTATCCGATTCGACCTTTCCCGGCACCGACGGCTCCAGAGGAGACGAGAATCACCTCCTTCCCGCGGTCGAGCAGCGAGACGATGTCGTCGACGAGCTTGTCGACTTTCTCGTCGTCGAGATTCGACTCGTCGTCGGTCAGCGAGTTCGTCCCGGCTTTGACGACGACTCTGTCTGCGGCAGCTGCGAGCTGCCGTGATTGCTCGACCACGTCGGATTCGACTGTTTCATTCATCGGTCGCGTTCTGTGCCAGTTCCTTCGAGCGGTCAGTTGCCGCAGCCAGCGCCTCCGCAACCGACGCGTCGACGTCGCTGTCCCAGAGCACTTCCATACCCTCTATCGTCGTGCCGTTCGGCGAACAGACCGCGTCAATCAACTCGTCGACGCCCTTCTCGGAGTTGAGGACGGTCTCGGCGGCCCCTTTGAACGTCTGTGCCGCGAGCACTTCCGCCTGGTCTGGGGAGAGCCCTTCTTCGACTGCGCCCTCTTTCATCGCCTGCAGGAGATAGAAGACGAAGGCCGGCCCGCTGCCGTTCAGTGCGGTGGCTGCGTCCATCAATTCCTCGTCGATTTCGACGAACTCGCCGAGATCGTCGAGCATCTCGCGGACGTCCTCGTCGACATCGTCCCACGTGACTGCTGCGGCCATGTCGCCCGTCTCGGCCGCCAGGTTGGGCATGATTCGAACGACTGTCGCGTCCGTCCGTTGCTCGACGAAATCCGTCGTGATGCCCGCAGCGATGGTGACCAGTGTCTGGTCGGGACCGAGGTCGAGTGAGTCGAGCACGTCGCCGACGTATTTCGGTTTGACGGCGACGACGACGACATCCGCTGTCGCGGCCTCGTCAGCATCTGTCGTCGTCTTCGAACAGTACGCCTCGACGCTTTCGAGCGCGCTCGCATCGAGGTCACACGCGATAATTTCGTACTTGCCACTCCGTGAGAGCCCCTTGATGAGGGCACTTCCCATATTGCCACAGCCGATAACGCTGACAGTAGTCATTCTTGTCGTGGATAAACCAAAGCGAGAATATACGGGCTTTGATTGTCGGCCAGTACTGGTGACAGTACCGGACCCGCTCAGGCCGTCGGTGCCGTCGAGAGTTCAGCAGCGAGTGCCGCCAGCACTGCGTCCTGGACGGCGTCGCGCTCGCCAGCGAGGAACTCGATACGTCCCTCGCGTGCGCCGCGGGCGTCGAGGCCGGCTTCGGGCGCGTCGGCGCTCGCCTGTTCGACGACAGCGCGCACGTCGATGTCGGCGTCACTGCGGACGAACGCCTCGTCAGTGTCGAAGCCGACCAGCGCGACTGCGTCATTGCGGTGCCGGCGGAAGAGTTCGTCCAGCAGGAGTTCCGTCGGCGGGAACTCGTAGCGGTGGGTGTACGCCTCCGTATCGAGGACGAGAATCGGTTCGCCGTCGACGGTCTCTTCGGTGAGGTTCTCCTCCGCCGTTTCGACTTCGGTTTCCATCTTCGTGCGGAACTGCTCGCTAACGTGGCCGGCCAGGCCAGTCGCGTCGTCGGTCTGCTCGGCAAAGAGGAGGTCGATGATGAGTTCGCGCTTGTCCTCGTAGGACTGGTAGTACGCCTCCAGCGCGATAGCTTCTCGAATGTCATCGACTGTCTCGGCATCGTAGCCTGCCTCGCTGGCGAGGTCGATGTACGCGTCGGGCGTGTCCTCCCAGAAGCTGACCGCCGGGAGGTGTTCGAGGTCGGCGTGAACGTCTTCGTTGACCCCGGCAGCGATGGTGGCAGCAAGCGCCGTCGCCGTCGTCTCTGCGTCGCCTTCGCGGGAAGGTGCGACCAACGTGTCCACCTCATCCACGATCTCGTCGTCGACTGCGCGCTCGTCGACGACCACGCGGCGGGTCCCGTACACGTCGAGGAGTTCGAGCCCGTCCAGTGATTCGGTCGTCCCGGCGGCGGCGACGAACACGAACAGCGGGAACTTCTCGCCGTGGCGCTCCTGGTTGGAGAGCATCTGCGTCAGGTCGCCCGTCGCGTCGTCCATGTCGTAGACGGAGCCTTCCAGCGGTCGCCGGTCGAAGTAGTGGTACTCGGCGTCGTTGCTCTGGTGCTCGTCGCGAATCAGCGGGAGCGTCGCCCGCTCGATTGCGACGCCGGCGACGTAGCCGTCGGCCGTCGCGCTGTGGCGAACGACGATCGGTCGCCCTTCCAGAACCGCGCGGCGGATCGCCGTCGCGGCGTCGAGCAGCGAATCGGTGACTGCCTCGACGGCTGGGTCTTCGGCCAGCGGAGCGAGCGCATCGGGCCGGGCCCGCTGGAGCATGGCGTCTTCCATCCGCTCGGTGACCGCGTCACGCTCCTCGTCTTCGAGGATGACCAGCGCCTCCGTCTCGACCTGGAGTTCGCCGCGTCGCTCTTCGACTTCGCCTTCGATGCGGACCACGTCGCCCTCGTCGACTTCGGGGTAGGCGCGAACGCCCGCTTCTTTGAAAGCGGCACAGTCGACGGTACCCGTCTCGTCGCGGAGTTCGAACACTGTCGGACCGCTCGTCTGACGTGCGTCGGCGATTTCGCCCTCGATTCGGACGAGGCTCCCGACTTTGTCACCGAGTTCGCTGATGGTCGCTTCGACGGCCTCGGCCTGTGACTGCGCTGCTGGCTCTGCCGCCTCCGGGGTCTGCTCGGCCTCGGGCTCTGCTTCGCTTTCCGCCGTCTCGTCGCTTTCTTCGGTCTCTGTACCTGCGTCCTGCTCGTCGCCGCTGTCGGCGTCCGTCTCGCGGGGTTCCGGTTGACCGACACCGCTATCGCTCGATTCAACTGTACTGTCGCTCTCGTCTGTCTCGTCTGCGTCTTCTTTCAGGATTGCGCCGTCGTTGTCGGGGTCGTCGATGAGCGTGCCCCGGAACTCGGATTCGCCCTGGCGAATCGACCAGCCGAGATCGATGTTGCCGTTGTCACGAACGCTCTTGACCTGGACGAACACGGTGTCACCCGGTTCCCAGTCGAGGCTATCGAGACGCTGGTCCAGTTCGCTCTTGTGGAGCAAACCGGTCACGCTGTCTCCGATGTCGACGAAGACACCGAACTCGGCGAACCCGTCGACTGAACCTCGGTAGTAGCGACCGGGCGTCAATTCGTCGGGCCGGCGGCCCCGAAACTCGAACACGACGTCTTCCTGGTGAAGGTCACAGATACGGCCGTCAACAGACGTACCGCAGATGATACACGAACCCATTGGCAGGTGAAAGCGGTTCCGCCCTAAAACGGTTGTCGAAACGCGTCCGCCCGTCCGCCCCTCACTCGAAGATGTTGCTCTCGTCTTCGAGCATCTCGATTCCCCGTGCCACTTCCCGCGCTTCTGGCGGGTCGAGCGCCACCTCTACCTCGTTTCCGTCGTCGTCCTCGAAGGCGACTTTGACGCGCTCGTCGCCGAACTCCCGAACGTCGATGGCCTCGATATCGTAGAGTTTCACCGTCGCGGAGTTGTTGGACGCACCGACGTGCTTGATTGCGCCGTCCTTGAGTTCGAACATGAACTGTTTGAAGTCGAACGTCAGCATAGCTGAGGCTCCGGGTGGTAGCCTCAAAAAGTCCCGGTCCGGACCGACCCCACCGTCTAGCGGCTCACCCGACCGCGCTCTCGATGGCGGCGAGCAACTGTTCACCGGCCGCCACGACGTGTGCGTTGCCACCGAATCCGTAGCCCAGAATCAAAACTGCGGGGACGGCAGCCAAGCCGACGGCCTTCGGTAGCCAGATGTCGTGGACAGTCGCCATTCCGTAGACGAACAGCCACGCCGCCCACAGCACGACGACGGCCTTCACCCAGACGCTCGGTATCCCCAGGAACGCGAGCGGAGCGAGCGAGTAACAGATAACCTGTACCGTCTCGCTGACGCCGGCCCGGTCGTCGGCACCGCCGATTAGAATCACCGTCTGGAGCGCTGCAGTCAGGTGGATACCCGCCGGCGTCACCAGCACCATCACGACGAGGAGCCAGAGAATCGCCGACGCCGCCGGCTGGCCGGCCACGACAGGGTATGCGTCTGCCGTCGTCGCCAGTCGGACAGCTTCCGCGAAGAAGACGACGGTGGCGGCGAAAGTCAGCCCCGGTGCCTGGTCTCCGGGCGCGATCTTCTCGCGGAAAAAGGAGTTGGGCCGGAGCAGTATCTCGATCCACGCACGCGCGAGCGCGACGGGTCCGCGTTCGCGGCCCAGTTCCGGATTCTCGACCCACTGAGTCACAGTCGATAGTTGGTGTCGTGCCGGCTTTACCGTTGTGCAATCGCCGCGTCTGAGACCCCCGCTCGCGGTTCAGTCGTCTGCCCCGACGTTCTCTGTGCTTTCGAAACAGGCCGGGTCCGGACTGATGTCCGCGTACTCGGTGGCGCGTTCTCCCAGTACCGCGACGCGATCTGCCAGGTCCTGGTCGACGAAGTCGCCACTATCGAACTTCGCGCTGGCTCGCGGGACCGCGGCCTGATAGGGCAAGACCCACGCGTCAAGCGCCCGACAGACCGTTCGCAGGTGTTCGAGCGCGGAGATCGGGAAATTCCCGCCGGCGATTCCCAGCAGGCCGACGGTCTTGTTCTCGAACTCGTCGAAGCCGCAGTAGTCGATGGCGTTCTTCAGCGGCGAGGCGTACGACCCGTGATACATCGGCGTTCCGAGGATGATTGCGTCAGCGTCACGGACGCGACGCCGGAGTTTCTCCGCGTCACCGGCGTCCTCCTCGTCGGGGTCGAACACCGGCAGGTCGAACTCGCGCAAATCGAGTAACTCGGTGTCTGCGCCGCGGTCTTCGGCGGCCGCGAGAGCGTGCCGGGTCGCGATGCGCGTGTAGCTGTCATCTCTGAGACTGCCACAGAGTGCAACGACTGTCGGTGGTGCCATACGCAGTGGTGGTCTGCTGGCGTCTTAGACCCAGTGTTCGGTGTACTGTGTGTAACCGCAGGCGTGCGGCACAGTGTCACCGCCGGAGACTTGCCCGGCCGTCTGCAAACGTCACCAGCCCATCAGACTCCAGGTCAGAGAGCAGGTCGCGGAGCCACTCGCGGCCGTACTCCCCATCAGGCATGTAGTCCACGCGGACGCGCGGACCGAGTTCGTCGAGTGGCAGTTCGTCGTACTCCTTGAGCACCGAGACGACCCGCCCGCGCATCTGTCGTCGACTCCCCTCGAACTCGGGTTGTGTCGGCACGTCCGGTGCGGTGAAGTCACCGGACGCGTACGCCGAACACCACTCGCGCCACGGACAGTCCGCCTCGTCGCAGTGTGGCGTCTGCTCGCAGGCAATCCCGCCCAGCTCCATGATCGCGTTGTTCCAGACGCGGGACTGGCCGTCGGGCAGCAGTTCCGTGGCCGCTCTCTCGAACACCGCGTCGTCGTCGGGGACATCGAAGGCGCGATAGAGCACTCGTTTGACGTTGGTGTCGACGACGGCGTCGCCGTTGTTGAACGCGAAGCTCGCGACGGCGTTTGCGGTGTAGGGGCCGACACCCATCAGTTCCGAGAGGCCGTCTGGGTCCTCGGGAAACTCGCCGTCGAACTGCTCCTGGACCTGCTGGGCGGCTTCGTGGAGGTACTTCGCGCGGTTGTTGTACCCCAGCGAGTGGTCGGTCCAGAACCCGACCACGTCGGCGCGGTCCGCGGCCGCGAGGTCGGCGGCTGTCGGCCATCGCTCGGTAAACGCGTGCCAGGCGTCGACGACCCGACCGAGCTGGGTCTGCTGGCTCATCACTTCCGAGACGAGAATCTCGTAAGGGTCGGTCGTTTCGCGCCACGGGAACGAGCGGTGGTCCCGCTCGTACCACGCGACCAGTGCCTCGCGTACGTCGTCGAGTGGCGCGTTCGCAAGTGGGTCCTCGACAGCCTCCTCGGACATCGGTCCGTGGTAGGGAACGGGTGGGTTTGTGGGTGACGGTCCCGGCTGCTGATTTGGATTCACCGGTCACTCACTCGCCGCGCGGCCTGCGGAGTCTGACGTGGGCACGCGTCCCGTCCTCGACTTCGAATGAGAGTTCACCACCGGACTGAGTGACGACACGTTTGACCAGCCACAGGCCGAGTCCACTCGCGTGGTCGAGTGCCGTCTCTTTGCCCTCCTCGATGACTTCGACTTCCTGCCGAGGGATGCCGGGGCCGTCGTCGGCGACGACCAGTCGGACTGTCTCGGTCTCGACCGTTGCTGTCACAGTCACCGTCGGCGGATCACTGTCGGTACTGTGCTGGAGAGCGTTTTCCACGAGATTCCGGACAGCGAGGTCGAGGTCACGAACCGCACGGACACGGGTTCCGTCGGGGATAGCCACCTCGATGTCTGCTGCGTCGTTCGTCGCCCGGACCTGCTCGATACAGCGTTTGGCGAGCGTACACAGGTCGTGTTCGACCATCTCCGCCTCTTTTTCGACCAGCCAGTCGAACTGGCTAACCTTCCGACTGGTCTCGGCTAGCGACTGACTGGCGTCGAGAATCGCCGTCGCCATCTCGGCGTGTCTTCCCTCGAGTTCGTCGGCGAGGATGGAGCCGTAACTGTGGATAATAGAGGTCTCGTTGCGGATGTTGTGACGCAACGACCGGGCGAATATCTGCTTTCGCAAGTCGAGTTGCTGCTGACGAGTGTGGCGCTCCGTAATGTCTCTGAACGTCCCGACTGAACCCGCGAACTCGCCGTCCTCGATGATTGCACTGATTGTCACCTCGAACAGTCGCTCTGTGCCATCTGCACCCGTCATCCACATCTCGAAAGAGTCGCTGGTAGTCGCGTCATCTGATAGGATGTGCATGAGTCCGTTCCGACCCGCCTCGGTTCCCTCGACCGGGAACACGTCGCTGGCATTCGCGCCGACGAGTTGCTCGGTTGTCTGGCCGACAAATTCTCTCAATGCTTTATTGACTATCTGAATGTCTCCTTTCTTATCGAGGACGTACATCGGGTCGACAGCGTTCTCGGCGAGGGTACGGTACTCTTCGAGTTCCCGTTCGCGCTCCTTGCGTTCGGTGATATCTCGCACGACGCCCATCACGCCAGCGTATGACCCGGTGCTGTCGCGGCGGACGGAACCGTGTATCGCCGTGTGGATCTCGCTCCCGTCTCTGTGCCGGAGCGTCATATCGACGACACCACTGTCGTCTCCTGCGAGCGCGCGGTTCACGGCTTCCTGACCGCTTTCGATTTCACCCGCTGCAATCAGCATCGACACGTGCTTTCCGACGAGTTCGTCGGGTTCGTACCCGACAATCCCGGCGTACGAGTGATTGCAGTACTCGATTCGGCCGTCGGCGTCCAGTATGTACAGTCCGTCTTCTGCGTTATCGACCAGTTCTTCGAACAATTCCAGGTGTTCGTACTGGTCGACCACGGCTGTCAGCGGGAGGAACACGACCAGACGTGACCCAGTCGGGAGCGTGGGAATGGGATACGTCGCGTGAAGAAACTGCTGTACCGCCTGCTGGCCCTCGATTTCGACCAGCTGGGTCGTCTCTCCATCGCCGGTATCGCGGAGTCCCAGTATCGCCGACAGCGCCTCCGGTTGGTCGGCCAACAGTTCGGCGATGCGAGCGTAAAAGTCATCGCATCGGGTAGCCGATTGTTCACACTCCTCCATAGCAAACAGTGACTCGAGTGACCGACTCGACCACAGGACCGACCCACGCTCGTCCAGAAGGAAGATTCCGACCTCCTCGTTCAGGTCGTCACCCATTCGTGCTAGCGCGTCGACAGAGAAATCATCGCGCTCGAGTGCACCCGACACCATTCCCCGTATCTTCTCGACGAGATACCGTTCGCTGCCAGCGATACCCTTCTCGACGAGGGAGTCGGTCCCACCGAGCACCCGGTCGTCGATGTTCCACGGGTCTTCAGCGGTGTAGAGGACCGTCGGTGTTGCAGTCTCCAGCAGCGGATCGCCTGGCCCTGATGGAACAGACTCAGTCGTGACGACGACATCGATATCGCCCCGTCTCACCACCTCACGGGCCAGTCCCCCGTCGCTGACGCGCTCGACGACGATGTCATCGCACCCCTCGACGAACGAAGCCAGACTCTTCCAGGATTCGGCATCGGAGTCCACGTACAGAACGTCGATACCAGAAGCTACATTCTGCCTGTGGGGAGACTCATGCGCTCCCGAATTATACTCCGTCATGAACTATTGTGGTAATCACGCTCACCCAGGTCAAAAAAGGGGTCCGGTTACATGAACACCGTCAGATTGCAGCCACAAGCAGGGAGGCCACCCCTTCGACGACAGTCTCCCAGACCGAAACGCCGGTCGCCACGGAAAGCAGTGTGTCGAGGGCGAAAAACATGAAGATAACCGCACCGGCAAAGTGGGCTTTCCGCAGGTTGAACATGTGCGCGAACCGGTGGAAAAACAGGGCATTTGCCAGGCTCACCGGGATGATGGCGAGCATCTCACCCACCCAGATTGCGGGCGAGGCACCGTACTGAATGGCGAGGCTAATCGTGATGAGTTGCGTTTTGTCCCCGAACTCCCCAACTGCCATCATCGAGAAGATACCGACGAACGTCGTCACCGACTTCGGCAGGTCGACACCGAACAGCGAGATCTCCCGCCCATCTGCGAGTTCGGTGAACCCGCCGTCTGTGGTCGTCGGCACGTTCCCGTCTGACGGCGCGGACCGGTAGAGCATCACACCAAACAGCAAAAACAGTGCGATAGTGATAATCTCGAGATAAATAGCTGGTAACACGGTCTGGATTGCATTCCCGAACAGTATCTCGAGCGCGGTCCACCCGGCGAATGCACTCCCCGCTGCCGCGACGACGACGTACGGATTGTACCGCGTCGAGAGTCCTGCGATGATGAACTGTACTTTCTCGCCCGGAAGCACGGCCAACTGCGCTCCCGCGGCGATAAGCATTATTTCCAGAAATCCAGCCATCACCAGACACCCCCCGCGGGGAGACAACGCATGTGGCTGGTTTTAGACGTGTCTAATTAATAAGCGCAACGGTGGTAAACAGAACCTGCAACAGGAGTAGAACCGGGTTACTGCGGCCGGGCGACTATTCCGAGGTGGTCCTCGTGGTACGGTTCCAGCGACGTCGTCTCGAGTAGTTCGTAGGTTTCCGACAGTTCCGTTTTGACGCTCTCGAAGACGTCCTCGGGCTCTGCGGTCACGTCCTCGCTCCGGGCTTTGACCGCCATGAGAAGTCGACCGGCATCGCGGAGGAACGTGGCGTTGCGCGCGGCAACGCGAGCTTGCCCGCGCGTGGCAACGTCCTGAATCAAGAGGTCGACTGGTTCGACCACGTGGGCATACGTCTCGGGTTCGCGTGCGTCCTTGAGCAGCGGAAAGAGCATCGGTCGTGACTCTGTCACCGACACCATGTCACGCATCGGTCGCGGTGCGAACTCCACCGCGTACGTCGGTCCGGCGAAGTCGGCGATGTGGCTGACTGTCGTACCCGACGCCGCCCCGAGATACAGCACTGTCTCGCCACCGGATAGCCCCGTCTCCACCTCCAGTTCGAGCATCGCACCGACTTTCGAGCGATGCGGATCCCAGCGGCGCCACTCGCCGTCGGTCGCCTCGCCGTACACCGGTTCGCCTCGCGTCGCAAGCCCTGTTTCGCCGTCGATACTTCGCCACTGAACGCCGTCTGGGAGCATCATTGAGTATCACGAGCGCGGATTGTCTCGATACGTTCCTGGAGTTCAGTCTGCAGGTCCGGTCGAAGGTCACCGCTGTAGTGATCGACTCGGGCCGCGATCGTCAACTTCCCGGCGAGGGCGCGCGCTGCAGACCCGCGGTTGTCTCGTGGCATGTTCCGGACGTACTCGTGGGTGTAGATGATACCGTGTTTCGGTGAGGGTGCGCCCCCCTGAAGGTGGGCAAAGAGCGCGTCTTCGGCACCGAGTACCTGCACCGTCCCGCTGGGCTGTTTAGCCAGTGACTCCAGCCCGCCAGCGAGTGCGATGAGCCGCGCCGCGAGCACCGGGCCGGCCATCGCGGCGAGATTCGGCGCGACGCTCGGGGTGGTCTGTTCGACGTACTGGCGCAGTGCTGCCGCCTCGTCTGCCAGCCCCGCTACGCGGCCCGACAGGGCGATGACGCGCGTTTCGAGGGGCGTCGTCGGAGTCCGCTCGGCGATACTGCGTGCCCCGTCGATGCCAGTCGGCGCGTCGTCGTAGTGGGTCCCAGCCCACTCGGTGACACGTTCTGCGAGTTCGTTCGCAGTCGACTCGCAGTCGTCCATCGCGCGAATCGCGTGAATCAACTGCTGGTCGTCACTCAATTCGGCGTCACGGACGGCCGCTCGTGCGGCGCTGACGGTCGCCGTCTGCAACCGGTCGTAGTACTCGTCAGTATCGGCGGCGAAGCCACTGTCGACGGCTCGAGTTGGCCAGTCGGCGGGTTCCGTCGCCGACCCGTCCCGGATTGCCGTCGCCGCCGCCTCCTCGTCGTCGGGCGAGATCCCGGCGAACCAGCCTTCGGTCATACCTGCCGTACCGCTCCCGCCGCGAAAAATGTATGCTCTCGACCGCCCGAATACATTACAAACTCGTGTTTAGTTTAACGACTATTCGTACGTAAAAGTGTTTTTCTGGGTGCAATTTTTGTATCACGATAGCGTACGACTGGAGTATGGTAGCTCAGGACGAGGTCCCGGGGTGGTTACGGGCCGAACGAGAGTACGTCGACGATCTCGAGAGACGGGGAACGATTCCGGAACTATTCGAGGCCAGCGTCGACAGACATCTCGATTCCGACGCGCAACTCTACAAAGGCGGCGTCTACAGTCGGT
Organism: Salinibaculum salinum; assembly: GCF_037645885.1. Lineage (NCBI taxonomy): Archaea > Methanobacteriati > Methanobacteriota > Halobacteria > Halobacteriales > Haloarculaceae > Salinibaculum > Salinibaculum salinum. The sequence continues at coordinate 15,451 of NZ_JBBENW010000005.1, forward strand.
CGCTCGCAGGCGTGATTCCCCGGGCCGACCCCGGGACGTACGAATCGCTGAGTTACGGCGAGATGCGTGACATCGTCCGCACACTCGCGGCTGGCTTCCGTGACCTCGGACTGGACGCTGGCGACAGGGTAGGTATCTTTTCCAATACACGGATGGAGTGGGCACAGACCGACCTCGCTCTGCTCGCGGCCGGGTGCGTGGTCACGACCGTCTATACGGAATCCTCCCCCGCTCAAATCGAGTATCTCCTGAGCGATCCGGATGCCGACGTTGTCGTCGTCGAGAACGAAGCGCTTCTGGAGCGACTCCTCGAGGTCGAAGACGAACTCGATATCACCGACATCGTCCTCATCGACGAGGTCCAGACGTACGGCGACCGGCCCGACGTACAGACGTTGGCCGACATCTACGAACGCGGGCAGGAAACCTTCGACTACGAGACGTACCAGTCCTGGCTCGACGAGCGGGACCCCGACGACCTCGCCAGTCTCATCTACACGTCGGGGACGACCGGCGAACCGAAGGGCGTCGAACTGACGCACTGGAACTTCCGGGCGAACATCCACCAGATACGCCGCCGTATCAACAGCACCGAGCGCGACGATATCACGATTGGACCCGAGACCGTCTCTATCGCGTTCCTCCCCCTTGCCCACGTGTTCGAGCGACTCGTCGGGCACTTCCTGATGCTTGCCTCCGGAGCCGCCGTCGGCTACGCCGAACACCCGGACACGCTGAGCGAGGACCTGCAGTTGCTTCGTCCGACGACTGGCGCGAGTGTTCCGCGCGTGTACGAACGGATCTTCGACACGATGCGCGAACAGGCCGGCGAGTCGGGCGCGAAACGCCGAATCTTCGACTGGTCGCTCGACGTTGCGCGGGAGTTCCAGCGGGCCGACGACCCCGGACTAGTGCTCCGCGCCAAACACGCGCTCGCCGACCGACTCGTCTACAGCACAGTCAAGGAGAACATCGGCGGCCGGATGCAGTTCATGGTCTCTGGTGGCGGGAGCCTCAGCGAGGACCTCTGTCGGGTGTTCAACGGGATGGACCTGACGGTCATCGAAGGGTACGGGCTGACTGAAACGGCGCCGGTCATCAGCGTCAATCCACCCGACGACATCCGCCCGGGGACCATGGGCGTTCCGCTCGTAGGCGTCGACGTGTACGTCGACGAGTCGAAAGTCGCCGGCAAGAAGTTCGAGGGAGCCACCGGCACCGTCGGCGAACTGCTCGTCCGCGGGGATAACGTGGCTTCGGGGTACTGGCAAAAACCCGGCGAGACCGACAAGGCCTTTACTACCGACGTACCCAAAAATGCACTCTCGGAAACGGAGCCGGACGAAGACGGTGAAACCCGGTGGTTCCGAACTGGCGATATCGTCGAACAGACTCACGATAACTATCTCGTCTTCCGTGAGCGCCTGAAGCAGTTGCTCGTCCTCAGCACTGGCAAGAATGTCGCACCAGCGCTCATCGAAGACCGGTTTGCCACGAATGATCGCATCGACCAGGTGATGATTATCGGCGACGGCCGGAAGTTCATCAGTGCGCTCCTCGTCCCGAACTTCGAACGACTGGAACGCTGGTCCGAACAGGAGGGTATCGACCTGCCCGACGACAGGGAAGCGATGTGCGAGGACGACCGTGTTCGGGAGTGGATACAGGAGGCTGTCGACGAAGTCAACCAGGAGTTGAGCAAGACCGAATCGGTCAAACAGTTCGAACTCTCGCCGTACGAGTGGACAGCGGAGAACGACTTGCTGACGCCGTCGATGAAGAAAAAGCGGCGGAATATCAAGGACGTCTACGCCGACCGCATCGACGCGATGTACGAGCGGGAACCCGAGAAAGTCGACGCCGACGACTGATCGCCGCGACAGCCGACCGGATCAGGCACCGAGAGGGCTCGGTGTGGTATTCAGACGCTCCTCGAACAGCGTCTGGAACAGTTTCCGCTCCGCCGAGCGGAGGTGTTGCGTGAACGTCGACTGCGTGATATCCATCATCGAGGCCACTTCTTCGCCGCTGGTGTCTCTGGGCCACTCGAAAAAGCCCGCAAAGTAGGCAGTCTGTGCCGCCTCTAACTGACGGTCAGTCAGGACATCCTCGAACGTCGATCGGAACCGCGCTTCGAAATCCGAATCCCGCTCGCGCTCGCGCTGCGCGACCAGGTCGAGTTCCGGATGGACCGACTGAATTGCTTCGACGACCGAACGGATGTCGTTCGACCGAGACACGTCAGCGACCAGCCGACCGCGTCCGTCAGTTATCGCGAGCGAGGTCACCGCAGCTCCGTACTGGGCGGGCGTCGTAACGACCGATGAACCGTCAGCCCGGAGCCGAACGTGGTGACAGTCGTCGTGGGAGCACAACATCTGTGCCTCACTGAATGCCGAGCTCTCCTCGACGTAGTTCGAGATGACCGCCGGATCGGCCCCCGTAATCGAGACGTAGACCGTACAGTCAGAGCTATCGCTGCTACCGACTCGGTCGAGTTCGACCGTACAGCCGAGCGTTTCCGAGAACGCGACGAATGGATCGGCGGTCCTGTCGAGCCGAAATTCCAGTTGTGTCACGTCGTCCGACGCGAGCGTCCGTCTGCTCTCGGCCGCGTTGATGGCGTCGCCGACGGTGAGTCCGAGTTCGGCGAACAGTTCCTGGTCGATGGCCCCGAACGAGTTGGGTGTCGCCGCTGTCACACACAGTACCCCGTAGTCAGCATCGTGATACGACAACGGGACGCACACACCAGCAGCTCCGGCCGGGTCGTCGACTGGTCTCGTCTTGCCGTCGATAAACACCGGTTCAGTACTGTCGAGAGTGTCCTCGACGACTCGCCGGTGGTCTCCCGAGTTGGCGATGCGTTCGTCGAGTTTCTCCTCCTCGGTACCAGCACAGGCCTGGACTTCGATCCGGTCGTCGGCGAGGCGTGGTTCTCCGACCCACGCCGTCTCGAAGAGGTCCGAACGAGCGAATCGGTCACACAGAACGCGCTCTATCTCTGCGCGAGTCGACGCAGCGACGAGTTCGCGGTTGATGTCGCGCAATACCTCGTTCGTGTTGTTCAGCCGTTCGAGCCGTTCGTTTTGGTCCTCGATACGGAGTTGTCGCTCCTTGCGGTCAGTTACGTCCCGTTCGACGGCGACGTACCGTTCGACGTGTCCGGTATCGTCGGTTATCGGTGCGATCGTCATATCGACCCAGCACAGCTCACCGGATTTCCGTCGGTTGATGATCTCCCCATCCCAGACGTTCCCTGTGGAGATCTGTTCCCACATCGACGCGTAGAACTCGTCGTCGTGTTCGCCCGACTTCCACAGACGCGGATTCTTGCCGACGACAGTCTCGGAGTCGTGACCGGTGACGTTCTCGACTGCGGGGTTTGCGTACTCGATTGTTCCATCGGTGTCGGTCAGAAAGATGGCGTGTCCGGCGTGTTCGATAGCTTTCCGAAACCCTCTGAGACGGTCGGTTAGTCGCCGCTCCTCGACGACGTAACTCGACAGGTAGTAGACGGTGAGCAACGCGAGAACGCTCACGAGGAGACCGGGAAGCTCTTCGAGGGTGCTCGTCGCGTGTCGTGCACTCAATATCTGCCGGGTCGCCATCAGAGATAGCATGACCGTCAGGAATCCGAACCGGCGGTCGTTACTCTGCGAGAGTAACACCAGCGAGTATCCGACGCCGACCACGCGGAGGAGAATCGAGGCGAGGATGACGGCGTTCACGACAACCCACTCCTCCAAGAGGGTCGTCCACTGCCCCAGTTACGAGACTCACTCATGGGTCGAACTCGTTCGTGCCATCATATATAAACTCAGGCCGTTCCCACATGTTGGGACGCGGGACGACACCCCATCGATTCGGTCGAACTGGTCCCACCCAAACAGTATTGGGGTGGCGATTATACCGGAATTTTCGGGGCAAACGCGGCCCAAACAGTATCGGTAGCACGCTCTCCACACAGTCTGCCGTACGTCTACGTGTATGATTCGACCGACCATCGAGGCGAGACGGCAGTCACACGGACCGACGGGTGGTATCGATGAGTAGTACGGACAGCGAGGAGCGTCTGCCGGGAGTTCCAGAGGTCGGCATCTCCGAGTTCGACGCGATGGTCGACAGCGAGCGAGTCGACCCGAGCGAGGAGCTATCACAGACCGGTCACGACACGGAACTGGGAGTCGCGATGGCGGAAGACGCACAACGTGTCTCACGCGGAGAGATATCCGCTGACGACTACTGGCGCAAGTACGACGAGGCCGCCAAAACCGAGTTCGGTGACGCGTATCGAGAGACGCCCAACCCATCCATAGAGAGTCCCGACCAGACGATCGCGTCGGAGACGGCCGAGTCACTCGGCTGTTCGATTGATTCGATGGACTCGGTCGCCTCAGAGCTTTCAGCGGACGAGTCCTCGGCTGCCGCCGATGACGATACCGACGGCAACAAACGTTGGGGGATGGTTATCGACCTCCAGAAGTGCGTTGGCTGTGATTCCTGTACCGTCGCCTGCAAGGCCGAAAACCGAACGCCACCGGGCGTGACCTACAACGTCGTGATGGAGGAAGAACACGGGGAGTTCCCGAACGTTACCCGGACAAACGTTCCCCGTCCCTGTATGCAGTGTGAGAACCCGCCCTGTGTTCAGGTGTGTCCAGTGTCAGCGACATACAAGAACGACGACGGCGTGGTCAATATCGACTACGACCGCTGTATCGGCTGTCGGTACTGTATCATCGCCTGTCCGTACGGGGCACGCTACTTCGACTTCGGCGAGAACTACGACGACGAGGTTGAGGAAGCCGGCGAGGTGACCAGTCCCGAGTACGGTGTCGACCGGGGCAAGCGCGACGATGGCAAGTCGCCCGTCGGGAACGTCCGCAAGTGTAGCTTCTGTACGCATCGCCTGGAACGCGGTGAGGAGCCGGCCTGTGTCGAGACCTGTATCGGGGACGCCCGAAACATGGGCAATTTAGACGACACCGACAGCGAAGTGTCGAAGATGGCAGACTCCTCCCGCGCCTTCCAGTTGAAAGAGAGCGAGGGGACCGACCCCAACGTGTACTACCTCAAATAGGACAATGGCAACCGAAACTTCACGGTTCGAGTTCGACCCCGGATTCGAGGACGGCCGCCTGCGACTCGCCTGGTACGCGTTCATCGGCCTGCTCCTGACGGTCGGGGGATACGCGATGTGGCTCCGCATCACGCAGGGCATGGCCAGTACCAACCTCACCAGTATCGTCCCGTGGGGAGCGTGGGTCGCCTTCTACATCTACTTCGTCGGTCTGTCTGCAGGGGCGTTCCTCGTGAGTACGCTGGCGAATGTCTTCGAGATCGAGGGGATGCACCGCGTCGACCGCGACGCGCTGTTTGCGGCTATCATCAGCATGGCCGTGGCCCTGCTGTTCGTCTGGGTCGACCTCGGTCGCATGGACCGGATGTACTTCCCGTTCATCTGGCGACAGCTGACCTCCGCGCTCTCTTGGGAGGTTCACGCCTACGTCGCCTACATCGGGATTCTCGTGACGGAACTGTACTTCTCGATGCGAATCGACCTCGCACGACTGGCAACGCGCGCGTCGGGCAGCCGCGAAACGCTGTACAAACTGCTTGCGCTGGGGAGACTCGATACGAGCGACTCCTCGCAGAACTTCGACCGGCGCTGGCTCAAGCGTGCCGGGATGCTCGGTATCCCGCTGGCCATCTTTATGGTCCACGGCGGGACGGGCGTGCTGTTTGCCGTCTCGAAGGCACGCCCCTACTGGAACAGTGGTCTCTTCCCGGTGATATTCATCATCTCGGCGCTGTTGAGCGGGACCGCACTGGTGATGATGCTGTACGTGCTCCGGACGCGCCTGTTCGAGGGAAGCACCGTCGACCGTGACCTGCTGGATCGTCTCGCTCAACTGCTGGCCGGGTTCATTATCGTCGACGCCGCGCTCACGGCAATCGAGGCGCTCATCGCGTTTGTCAGTCTCCACCCCCACGAGGTCGAAACGTGGCAGGTCGTCCTCTTCGGGGAGATGTCGTGGTCGTTCTGGTGGTTCATGGTCGGCGCGAGCTGGGTGTTTCCGATGGTGTTCCTCTCGCGTCGGGGATGGCGACGGACGCCGTGGGCGATGGTGCTCGCGGGACTGAGTGTCGTTATCGGCGTCGTCGCTGTCCGGTTCAACATCGTCGTTCCCGCCCAGATTCTCCCCGTCATGGAGGGGCTTCCCCACGGGACCTACTTCCCGTCGTTGGTCGAGTGGGCAACGAGCCTCGGTATCATGGGGGTTGGATTGTTACTGTACACGCTCGGTGCAGAAGTGCTTCCGCTGACGCCGTTTACTGGAGGTGACCACGAATGAGTACTGATGATACGGAGGAGTCAAATGCATCGGTTTCGCGTCGGGACTTCGTCAAGGCGGTTGGAAGTATCGGCGCCGTTGCCGGCGCGAGCAGCGCCGCGATTGAACTGGACCTGACGGACCTGTGGACCGACGAAGACCACTACGTCGGCGACGCCGACGGCGAGTATTCGGCGAGTGATGTGATACACACGACCTGCGGACAGTGCAACACGTTCTGTCCAATCAAGGTCCGTCTCGACGACGACAGCGGTGCTGGCGAGTACAGTTCGCTCGTGCGCAAACTCGCGGGCAACCCGTACTCGTTTTTGAACACGCAGCCGTTCGCACAGGTTCCCTACGACAGCGACCCGGAGGATGTCGCGATGGGCGATGTCGAAGGCAGCGGAGACGTCGACACCGACCGGTGGTCGCTGTCGGGCGGTCGCATCTGTCTGAAAGGACAGGCAGGGATTCAGACAGCCTTCGACACCTACCGGGTCCGAAAGCCGATGAAACGCGTCGGTCCCCGTGGGTCCGGCGAGTGGAAGACGATATCCTGGGACCAGGCCATAACGGAAATCGTCGAGGGCGACGAGGAACTCGGTCATCCCGGCTTGCGCAAGATGTGGGGATACGCACCGGAGGAACAGGTCATGGACGACTGGGAGGCCGTCCAGAACGACGAAATGGAAAAAGCCGAGTTCGACGAAAAGTACGCGGATACGCTCATCGACACCGACCACCCTGACCTCGGCCCGAAGGCCAATCAGATCGTGGACGTCGGTGGGTTCAGACGGAACTTCATCCGAGCGCGCCTCTGGCATCAGGGGCTGGGTTCGACCAACAGTATCCACCACGCCGGAACGTGTGGCTTCTCCAGCGTCCTCGGGAACGTTCGCTCACACGACGCGCCGAAGAAGCGCCAGTACCCGGACATAGAGAACTGTGAGTACCTGCTCGTCTGGGGGACGAACCCGATGGTCGCGAACAAGGGACCGACGTGGCTGGCCCCGAAGCTCACCAACGCAATCGAGGACGGGATGCGGATGGACGTCGTCGACCCGCGGCTCTCGAAGACGGCCGAGAAGGCCGACACGTGGGTACCGGTCGAACCCGGTGCGGACGGCGCGCTCGCGCTCGGAATGGCACGCTGGATTATCGAGCACGACCGCCACGACCTGACGTACCTCCGAAACCCCTCGGAGACGGCCGCCGGCGCCGACAACGAACCGACCTGGAGCGACGCGACGCATCTCGTCCTCGTCGACGAGGAGACGGCACCGAAGGCCAGGGCTGCGGATCTCGGGTTGGTCGATTCGGACCACGGAAACGCCGACGACTTCGTCGCCATCGGCGCGGAGACGGGGCAACCACGTCCGGCCAGTGAAGTCGACGCCGGTGTGCTCGACGCGTCGATAACCGTCGATGGCGTGACCGTCGAGAGCGTCTGGAACCAGTACCGCGACCGGGTGTTCGAACACACACTCGAAGAGTACGCCGAGATGGCCGGCGTCTCAGTCGACCGAATCGCAGAAATCGCCGACGAGTTCACCAGCCACGGGAAGCGCGCGGCAATTATGGCCTACCGCGGCCCGGCCAAGCATACGAACGGCTTCTACAATACCCGGGCCATCGCGACGCTCCAGCACCTCATCGGCAACTACGACTGGAAAGGCGGACAGATCACGCCCTACGCGGGATACCAGACGATGTCTGGGCGATACGAACTCGGCCAGGTCCCCGACGGCCACTCACCGTGGGGGATTCCACTGCTCCGTGGCGGCGTGAACTACGAGGACACGACGCTGTTCGAGCGCGACGACGGGTACCCGGCCAAGCGACCGTGGTTCCCGGTCGCCCCACCGCAGGCGACCCAGGAACTCTACGGAAGCGCCGCCGACGAGTATCCGTACGGCATTGAGGCGCTGTTTATCCGCCCGTACTCGAACAACCACGTGATGGCCGTCGCTGGCGGGGACGAGATTCCGGCCATCCTACAGGACACCGACACTATTCCCCTGGTCGTCGCCTCGGACACCGTCGTCGGCGAGACCAGCAAGCACGCCGACTACATCCTGCCCGAGCCGACGTATCTCGAACGCTGGGAGAACTTCGGGACGTACCCGAACAAGCGACTGGCCGACGAGAAGATCAGCCAGCCGGCCGTGTCGGTTGTCCCCGACGCCAGACCGTTCGAGAACGTCCTCATCGACCTCTGGAAGCAACTCGACCTCCCGGGGGTCGGCGAGGACGCTATCCCAGACGCCGAAGGCAATCTCTGGTCGCTCGACCAGGCCGAGGACTTCTACCTGAAACTCGCTGCGAACATCGCCTACGACCGCGACCCGGTGGCCGACGCGAGCGAAGCGGAACTGCGGGTCTTCCGCGAGAGCCACGAGAAGGGCCTCGGCAACAAATTCGATGTCGACCGCTGGAAAGGGGCTGTCACCGACGAGGAGTGGCCGAAAGTCGTGACGGTACTGAACCGCGGCGGCCGGTTCGAAGAACCGATCGAAGACTACGAGGGTGCCTTCGCCGAGCAGGGCCACGAGTACGATTACGCCGAGCGGTACGACGATTCGAACGCCTACGACGGCGACCACATGCGGTACAAACTCGGCTCGCGAGTCGATTTCTACAGCGAAGTCGTTCCGCGGGGCAAACACTCCTACACTGGCGACCGGTTCGACCCGCTTCCCAGGGTTGACGACGTCGAACACTACAACGGAGAGGTACAGGCGGCAGTTTCGGCCGACGACAACCGGGGCCGTCCACTCCGCCTCATCAACTGGAAGCCGCGAACCCAGGGGATGCACCGGACCCAGAACAGTCCGTGGCTCCGGGAGACGCGACCGGAGAACCCGCTGTGGATCAATCCACAGGATGCTGCAGAGCGTGACATCGAAAACGGCGACGAGATTGTCATCGACGCCGGGCGGCGCACCGTCGAGGGCATTGCGATGGTCACCAGCGGCATCCGGCCGGGCGTCGTCGGAGCGATGTGGGGGTGGGGACGGACTGGCGACGGCGCGACCGCAGAGACCATCGACGGTACTACTCACGAACCGGCCGAATCGGACGGTCACACCACCTACCAGTTCGACGAGCCGATGAACGACGAAGCGGGCCTGGCGAAGGGCCGCGACGCCGGGTTCGCAATCAATCACGTTCAGCCGCTGGACGACGAACTGGGAGACACCGGCCTGTCGGACCTCGTCGGCGGAAGTAACGCGCAGTACGACGCCTTCGTCGATGTCGAACGGCGGTGAGTATCGATGGAACACACGACTACCGACAACAGGAGGACCGACGCAGAAACAAAGTCGCCCGACGGCTCAGTCGCACAGGCTCGAGCCGACGTGTACGGTCTGCTGGCGGCAGTATTCGACGGCGACGTTGAGACGCTGCAGACTGCACTCGACGACGGCACGTTCGCCACGCTCAGTGCTGAACTTCCGGGCGATACGGCACCCGACGCACTCGAACGTCCCGGATTCACTGCAGAGAAACTCCGAATCGGATACGACAACCTGTTCGTCGTTCCGGGACCGCACTACGTTCCGCCGTTCGCGTCGGCGTACGTCGACGAACCAGGCGAGTCCTTCGAGTCCGACTCACCGTATCACGACGCCGGACAGGCGGGCGAACTGTTCGGCGACCCGGCGGCAGCGGCCGCACACTCGTACGCAACGGTCGGCTTCGAACCCGAACGCGGAGACGGCGTTCCGGATCACATCGCCGCATCCTTCGAGTTCATGCAAGCGCTGTGCGAACGGGAAGCCGTACTCCTGTCCCGAAATCCGGAAAGCGAGACAGCGGAGAAGATCGCCACGCTCCGGGACCGACAGCGGGAAACGATCGACCGCCTGGGGTGGCTCGACCAGTTCCACGAGACCGTCGCTTCCGAAGATACGGTCGAAGGGGTGTTTGCTGGCCTCGCACGATTCGCCCGGACGTTTGTCGCGTGGGATGCGTCAGAAGGACTACCGGACGGGTGACTGACGAGGCGGTCGAGACTGGCAGTGCAACCGCAGCGGATACGACTCGTCAGGCGTAACCGGCGACTTCCTGTTCGTCGAGCATCTGCTCGGCTTCGTCGAGAGAGTCCGCGGTCTCACCGCTGTACCCCACATCGCGAGACCGTCGTTCGAACGCGTTGATGACAACCTGACTCGTCTCCGCGTCAGTGACGCGGACGACTCGGTCGACACCCATCTCTTTGAGTTGGCCCTGCGCACGCTTGATCGGCTTTGCAGCCTCCGGTGACGGTGGTTTGAACCCCGAGAGATCGTTGACGATGTCGAATTCGTCGTCGAGGCGCTCTGCCTCGTCGATGGTCGTGTCGGCGGCTTCGCTGATTTCGTCGGCATCCATCCGGCCAGAGAGGTCGATGTACAGTCGATTCGTCAGTGTGTCTGCGTCGATTTCGTACGTCATATTTAGAGGGAGGGTTGCCAGTAGTCTGGTAGTTTACCCTAACTGGTATGGGGGCATACCCTGGTTCGCACGTAGCGGTTCGTCAGGCATGAATTTATTAGCACACGTTGTCGAGGTGCGTCCATGAAGCGGTTTCAGAACACGAAACAACCCGATTGGGACTGGTGGGGACGATTGTGGCCAGCTCCGGGGGAAACGCTCCGTGAACTCGGGGTTTGCTCCGGTGAGACAGTCGCTGAAATCGGGAGTGGGGACGGGTATTTTGCGCTTCCGGCTGCTCGCATCACTGCTCCGGGAACGGTCTATGCGCTGGATATCGATGAGTCACTCTTGACGGAGTTGTCACAGTTTGCTGAGTGACAAGCAATCGAGAACATCACCACCGTTACCGGCGATGCCCGAACGCTCTCACAGCACCTTCCCGAGCAGGTCGATGTTGTCTTGATAGCAAACACCTTCCATGGCATCGACGAGGCCGGCGCGTTCGTTCAGCAAGCGTTTGAATCGCTTCGTCCCGGTGGCCGTTTCATCGTTGTCAACTGGCACGACACCTCCCGAGAGGAGACTCAAATCGCTGGTGAACCACGCGGCCCACCGACCGAGTTACGATACACTCCCGAAAAACCGAACGGATGGTTCTCGACGCGGCAGAATTCGTTCTTGAAGAGACAATCGACCTCCCGCCGTACCACTATGCGCTCGTCTTCGAGCGATGAGCGAACCTACTGAGCCCGCTACTTGGATGCTGGAACCGCATTCAGTAACTGCTCGGTTAGGCAGGTTTTTTCTTTGCAGTCTCCAGAGACACACGTGAACAGATGACTCACCGAGAAGGGAGAAGAATATTATTTGCTCCGGAGGGCGTTGTATGAACTACGTGGTCTGGGCGTTACTGGCGATGGCCTGTTATTCGTTCGCGTTCCTGTTTATGAAAATCGCACTGCAGGACCTGCCGACGTTCACCGTCATGCCGATCGCGGTCGGCACACTTGCCGTGGGAGCGACGACTGTGGCGGCCCTGTTCGGCGAGTGGTCAGTTCCATCGGTAACGAGTCGGCCAATCGGGTTCGCACTCGCAGCGGGAATCTGTCTCGCTGGTGCTGTCGTCGGGTATTTTCGCGCGCTCTCGACCGGCCCTGTTAGCGTCGTCGTACCGATCTTCGGGATGTTTCTCGTCGGTGGGGCACTCCTCGGCATCGTTGTGTTGGGCGAGGGAGTCACAGCGAGGAAGGCCCTCGGCATCGCGTTTGGTGGTGTTGCGGTCGTCCTCATTGCTACCTGACGACTCGAGCGCGGACCAAATGAGCGCGCACAATGAGCACGCCTGCTGAGCAAAAAGCCGTCAAGAAATGACCCGTACTGTCCGTTCTCGGGGGCCGTCACACTCGACGAGCAAGACAGATTGCCACGTCCCGAGCGCCACCTGTCCGTCTTCGACTGGTATAGTCTCGCCTGGACCGAGCAACAGCGAGCGGATGTGCGAGTCGGCGTTGTCGTCGATGTCGTCGTGTGCCCACCCCTCGTCCTGAACGAGTTCTGCGAGCGCATCTTCGAAATCAGAGAGGAGACGTTGTTCGGCTTCGTTGACGACGATAGCGGCTGTCGTGTGCTCGACGAACACGGTCGCTGTCCCGCTGGCATCCGCAGACAGTTCTTCTTCCACGCGGTCGGTGATGTTCACGACGGTCAGGCGGTCGTCCGTCGAGACGGTGAATTCTGTCATATATCGGCTTGGCCGGCTACACCTATCAACGGTTTGCCCGCTCCGGAACTGATGAGGAGGATTCGTCGGCAGCGTCGACGACATCGACAGCAACCCCTCGGTCCGCATCCATGCGACCAAAGCGTTGACGGACGCGGTCGGATGTCGTCTCCTCGACGACACGAATCTCTCTGGCGAGGCCGAACTGCTTGAGTTGTCCGACCACATCGTCGATGCGCTCGAGTGCAGAATCGGTGACACTGACACAGTCAGTCACGTCTGTCACCAGGACGAACTCCCTGTCGAGAACGCGTGCGGCGACGACCGCAGTCCGTTCCAGTCGCGATAGATCCGCGACCGTCACTTCTCCGGAGAACATCATGTACATCGTATTCGAATCCGTATCCGACCGAAGAGCGTGCATACGCGGGACACGGTCTCCCGATAAGAATGTACAGTACCTAACGAGTTGTGACTGATCAGGCCAGCCACTCCTCCGGTTTGGTGTCGTAATCGATGTCCGTCGCCGCGAGATGCTCGACAGTCTCCCAGTCGAGGTCAGACTCGCTGAACGACAGCCCGTTGAAGCTGATGAGGCGACCCCGCTCCGTCGGTTCGGGTTCCTTGTCGCGTCTGCGCGCGACTTCGATGTCGTGGTCGTCGAACTCCTTGACGATGGTCCGGAGGTGGACCGGCCGCCCCCAGAGTTCGAAGACTCGTTCGAGCGTGTCCTTGGCCTGTTCGATGTCCAGCATGACCCCGTTGTACCGGTGGTCGAGCAGGAGTTCGTTGCGGTTCTCGTAGTTGCCGTCGGCGACGACGATGGTCGGCTTCCCGAAGTTCGTGAACTGCAACATCAGCTTCTTTTTCACGTCTTCGTGGTCCGTCGACGTGACCCGGTAGTCGTCGGAGGCGTGCATGTACTCGTAGGTGAAGTAGTCGTTGTCGTCGACGAACTCCTGGGTGAGAAACTCGTCGAGGAAGGTTACGTCGTTGTGACTCTCCCGGATTTCGCGCATCCGGTCCCAGCCGACGGTGTAGTCCACCTCGGCAAGCGCCGCCTCGACGGAGTCGTACTTCGCGTCGTCGAACATGTACCGGGCGATTCGTTCCAGTTCGCTCTGACCGATACGCGAGAGGAATCCCCGATACTGCGGTTTCACCAGCGAGTAGTGCCGTTCCGCCATTCCCTCGTAGGTGAGAACTTTCCAGGGGTACGTCTCGATATCAACGTCGCCGTGTCGAGTCCGCTCGAGCGCATCCGCGTCGATTCGCGGGTCCTCCGGATCGAGACTGTCGAGTGCGTCGGAATCGATGCTGGCGACGGCGTCGTCGGGGTCAAGCTGCTCCATGACTGCCTGGAAGTCGATGGTATCGTGGAAGTTCCGCCACGTGATTCCATCGACGCGAAGCAGTTGCTCTGCGACGTGTCGGCGGTTCTCGGTGTTCTCGACGTACTCCCACAGCTCAAGTCCGAGGCTGTAGGGGTTCAGTCCGGGCGAACCGAGCACCTGACTCATATGGTCAGCGTACGTGATGAACTCATCCGTGCCGGCGAAGTTCTCGCCGGCCATCATCAGCGACTCCCAGTACGATGCCCACCCCTCGTTCATTATTTTTGTCATTTTCTGCGGGGCGAAATAGTACGTTTCGCGCCGCAGCATCTCGAGAATATCTTTCTGCCAGTCGGCCATTTCTGTTGCCTTCCCGGCGTCGTCGTCGTACTGCTTGCCGTGTTTGCGGAGGAAGCCGAGAATATCCGGCTCCGGCTTCGCTGGGAAGCTCGGCACTTCGTCGTCGTCGGCCTGCGCTTCGAGCCACTCGTCGTCGAAGACCTGTCTTCGAACCTCCTCGGAAAGTTTCAACTCACCGAGGTCGGTATCGAGTTGGTCCGGGTCGATTTCTGGTCCCTCTTCGTCGGGTCCAACTGGCTCATATGGACTGTGCTGGTCGATATTGTCCTCCAGACAGAGGACGTGGTCTATCCAGCGTTCGACTTCGCTCCGACCGATTTCGGGGTCCCGCATGAACTCGTCGATGGACTCGGCGTGACGAGCGAGCATCGACGCGGCGTTCGGGTCGTCGGCGAACAGGCCGAACCACTCGTTGTTGTTGAAGAAGTCGGCGTGGGCTTCGACGTGCGTGATGACGGCCTTCTGATCGGCCAGCGAGTTCGACACCTGCAAGAACGCGTGAGCGGGGTTGTCGTTGTTGACGATCTCGAAGGCTTTCCCACCGAGAAACTGCCCCTGCTTTTGTTGACGGTCGTACTGCATCCCCCACCGCCAGTGTGGGTAGCGCTGCTGGAAGCCGCCGTACGCGATGAGTTCGTTCATCTCGGCGTAGTCGACAATCCAGTAGTTGACCGGGTAGGGACTCAGGCCGAGTTTGTGCGCGAGTTCGTTTGCCTCGCTGACGACTTCTTCGAGGCTGTCGGCCACGCGTTGCATCTCGAATTCGTCTGTGGTAGTCATGATTCCTCCTCCGTGCTGAGTATCTCGTAGATTGCGTCGGTCACGTCCTCCGGGCTGGTGACGTAGGCGACGGCGACGTTGTCGCTATCCCGGAAGTGTCGTTCCACTTCCTCGGCGTGGGTCGCGTTGATCGCGTTGCCCGACGGCTGCGTCTCCACGTACGCGTGGAGATTCGCCGGAATCCGCTCCATCAGCGGGATGACGTTCTCCTCGGTGTCGTTGCTGGAGTTCTCGCTGTCCCCGGCGGCGAAGACGTAGCGGTTCCACTCCGCCCAGGGGTACGCCTCGTCGAGGCGTTCCATCGCCAGTTCGTACGCCGAGGAGATGCGCGTCCCGCCACCGGAGCGGATGCCGAAGAAGTCCTCGCGCTCGACTTGCCAGGCGTCGGCGTCGTGCGCGATGTAGACGAACTCGGCGTTGTCGTACTTGCCCTGGAGATACCAGTCCAGCGGCGTGAACGTCCGCTCGACGAGTTCGCGCTTCTTCTGGCGCATACTCCCGGACACGTCACGGATGTTGACCACGACGACGTTCTTCTCGCGTTCCTTCTCGATTTCCGGATAGCGGTAGCGCTCGTCCTCCCGACGGAACGGAATCTGGTCGACCCCCTCCCGACGGATGCGCTGGGCCGTCGATTCACGCTCGACGTTCGCCTCCATCTCCTCGATGCTGGCCCACGTCCCACGTTCCTCGCGTGGTATCTCCTCGTAGGCGTCTTCGATCCACGCTCTGGAGACCGGAATGTTGTCGTCGCGTGCCCACTCGTACACCTTCGCCGGCCCCCAGCCGTCGACTTTCAGCGCCTCGCGGACGTAGTCGCCATCGAAGTCCATCGCGAGTTTGCGCTTCAGTCCCTCCTTGAACAGCCGCTCGAAATCGAGCGTCGACGACGGCCCCGACCGGGTAATGTCGGTGAAATCGCCCTCGACTTCCTCGATGACCTTCTTGCCCTTCGGTTCGAGGTCCAGACCCAGCTCCTCGTCGAGTTCCTGCGCGAACTCCTCTGGGTCCATCTCGTAGTACTCGTGTTCGTCACCCTCTTCGCCGGGCTCGCCGTCCTCGTCACCGTCACCCGGCTGGGGTTGGCCAACCTGGTCGCCCTCTTCGGCACCTTCGCCTTGGCCGACCCCACCCATGTCCTGCTGGGCGTACTCGAAGGCAGGAAGGTCGACAATTTTGATCGGAATCCGGACCGAGTCCGGACGGGACTGCCCCAGGTCGCCGTACTGGATGAACTCCGAGAGGTCCTGCCGGCGCTGTTCGCCGACTTCGCGGTACCGGTCGAGGTCGTCTTTCAGTCCCATTTGTAGCTCACCTGACTCATGACGTGCCGACTCGTGAGTTCGGCAGACGCCGCGCTGTACTCGTACATCTCTTGCATGTTTGCGAGCGTCTCTTCCTTCAGCGACGCCGTCTCCGTGCCGCTCGGTGGGTTGTCCCACTGCGCGGGGTCGAAGTCCTCGTAGGTGCGCCGCACGTCCTCCCAGTCGTGGCTGCCAAGCACCGTCTTGATGACGGGAATCTCCTTGGGGTTGACATCCTCGACGCGGAACTCCTCGTCGCGGTGGTGCCACGCGTGGCGGTTGAGTGCGGTGATTATCTTTGCCGTCCGGAAGTTTCGCACCTGCTCGTGGGGTTTGTCACCCTCGTAATCGTCCTCGGTGAACCGACCCAGGTGCTCGATTTCGAACACCTTCATCGCCAGCAGGTCCGGCTCTTCGAGCTCGCCGCGCTCGTTTTCGATTTTCTCGCCCTCGGCCCACGCGTAGACGTGTTCGATGTACTCCTCGACAGTCTCCTCGTCGACGCGCTTGTTGCGCATCATCGCGTCGAGGACGTCCTCCTCCTGTCTGGCGAAGATGTGGTTTTTGACGGCGACGACTCGCTCTTCGAACTCTGCGGCTTCGGTGTTAGAGAACACCGGGGCACCGCCGAGGTCGTCGGCCATCGCATCGAGGACGTCCTGTGGCATGATGACGCGCTCGACGGGTAGCCTCTCGTGGAAGCGCTCGGACTCGACGTGCAGGAGGTCCGCAATCGCATCACGGGTGAACGTGACCGGGATGCCGTGGTCGCCGTCGGCGGCGTCCTCGGCGAAGTCGAACTCGTCTATCTCGACGGTCTCGTCGCCCTCCTGCAGATAGCCACGGTCGAACAGGAGCGCCTTGTCGACCAGGTCCAGCCCGCCGGGGACGTCGCTTTTGTCCAGTCGCGTGACGACGTTGTACAGTGCCGCCGCTTCGATTGCGTGGGGAGCAAGCTCTCGCTCGGTGACCGTCCCGGCGCTGTTCCGGACACGAATCGAGAGCGGTTCGCGTATCCACCCCTCGATCTGGTCCCACGTCGCGGCGTCCCAGACGGCCGTCTCGTTGGTCAGCTCCCGCCGCAACAGTTGGGTCTCCAGCGAGAGGTTGGTGAGATAGCCGAACTCCCGCTTGTCCAGTCGGCGCTTGAGCGCTTTCAGCGGGTCCTGGCCCTCGCGGTCGGCGTGCTGATTGAGCTGGGCCTCCAGGTCCGGATTCGAGATAATGATGAGCTGCGTGTCGATATCCATCCCGATGCCCTTGTCCAGTTTCACGCGTCCCTCGTCGGGGACGTTCAACAGCTTCTGCAGCAGGTCGGCGTGCTGAGCGGCGTCCTCGACGATAGTCAGCAGGCCGTTGCCCTGCGAGAGCACGCCGTCGTAGGAGAACGCCTGGGGGTTCTTCCGCCCCCGTGAATCCAGTTCGCGGAGCATCCCGGCCATCCAGGAGCCGACCAGCCGCTCCTTGGGCTGGCCGTCGTCCTCGGAGTGTAACACGCCGATGCCTCGGCCGATGTCGACGACGTAGTTTTTCACCCGGAGGTGCTGTGGCGAGGTGACCGCCGAGAACAGGTCGTCCTCGCCCTGTCTGCGGTACTGCTCTTCGAGGTGGTCGTACGCCTCCCGACAGAAGGGGTCGAGTTCGCTCTCGACGCGAATCGGGATGTGGTCGTCCAGTCGCTCGTTGAGCTGCTCGACGAGGTCTGCACGCACGTCCGGCGGGAACACCGTCAGCGGGTGTGACTGGACTGGACTCTCGTACCAGTCGTCCTCGTCGGGAGTTGAGGTCGACCCGTAGGTCAACCCGCCGGACTGGCCTGACCCTGCGACGTTCCACTCGACCGTATAGCGGCGGCCGTGGTCGGTCTTCGAGTACTCTCGGAGACCGTTTATCAGACACCGCTTCAGTTCGGATTTGCCGGTCGCCGTCGGCCCGTCGAGCCAGATTATCTTCTCTTCTTTACCGCGACCCGCCGCAATCGAACGGAGGTCGTCGACGAACCGGTTGAGAACCTCCGTGTTCCCGAGGATAGCGTGCTCGCCACCGTTCCAGGGGTCGTCGAAGAAGCGATACCGCTCTTTCTCCTCACCCTCCTCGATGACGGTCCGCGTGCCGGCATCCTCGATGGCGGAGAGCAGGTACTTCGATGCGTGAGCGGCCCGCTCGGGGTGTTCGAACAGCATCTCGACGTACTCGGAGAGGCTCATCGGTGCCTCGTAGGTCTCGTCGAGCGTGCGGTCGGCCGCGTCGATGAAGTCCTTGCCGCTCACGACTCTACTCCTCCATCTCGCTCTTTGCGACCTCTGCACCCGCGAACTCGAGCACCTCCTTTGCGCCCTCCTCGGAGTAGCCCTGCTCGATGAGCGCGTCTATCCACTGGTTGCGCTCGTCGTCGTCGAGGTCACCGCTGGAGACCAGCGCCGAGAAGTTGATGTTGTGTTTCTTGTCTTCCCAGAGTTTGCGCTCCAGCGCGCGGCGCAGGCGGTCGTTGTCCTGCGGGTCGAAGGTTTCTCCTTCGCGGGCGCGCCGCGACACCCAGTTTGCCACTTCCTGACGGAAGTCGTCTTTCCGGTCTTCGGGGAGCTGGAGTTTCTCCTCGACGGACCGGAGGAACTGTTCGTCTGGCTCCTGCTCGCGGCCGGTAATCTCGTCTTCGACCGTGTCGTCGTCGATGTAGGCCATGACGTGGTCCATGTACTTCTCGCCCTGGCGCTGAATCTCGTCGATGTCGTAGGCCAGCGCGTGGCGCACGTCCTCGATGGCCCGTTCTTTGTACTCTTCGCGGACCATCTCGAGGTAGCGGTAGTACCGCTCGAAGTCGTCGGCGTCGATGGAACCGTGGTTCTCGAGGTTCTCTTCCAAGTGGTTGAACGTCGTCAGCGGCGAGAGGAACTGGCGGCTGCGGTGCATCGAGTCCATGATGGCCTCGGCGATCTCGTCGCCGATGAAGCGGGGTGAGACCCCGTCCATCCCCTCTCCGATGTCGGCCTTTTCGGCGGCCTCGTCGCGGAGTTTCTTCACGTCGACATCTTCGGATTCGTCGATTTCGCCGTTGTAGGCCTTGGCCTTCTGGACCATATCGACTTTCGTCGCGTCGGGCTCCTCGATGCGCGTGAGCACGCCGAACAGCCCCGCCATCTCCAGCGTGTGTGGCTCGACGATGATGTCGGGGAGATCTGCATTCCGGAGCATCTTCTCGTAGATGTGAGCTTCCTCTGAGTACTGCAGGACATAGGGGAAGTCGATGCGTTTGGTCCGGTCGTTGAACGCCTCCATCTTCTCGTCGCCCTTCTTGTCCCGGTACTCGGGCATGTTCGTCCGGCCGACGATGACCTGGTCGATGTCGATTCGGGGGTTGTTCTTGGGCTTGATCGTCTGTTCCTGCGTCGCGTGCAGGAAGTCATAGAGGAACTCCCGCTGGAGTTTCAGCAGTTCCTCGCCGGAGAAGATACCCCGGTTCGCGTTACAGAACGCACCGGAGTAGTCGAACGCGCGCGGGTCTGACTCGCCGTAGACGGCGATCTTCGAGTAGTTGACGTCGCCAGTCAGTTCCGTCTCGTCCTGGTTTTTCTTGTCTTTGGGTTCGAACGTCTCGATACCCTGGCGTTTGTTCTCGTCGGCGATGAAGCGAATAATCTCGATGTGGTTGTCGAGCACCGCTTCGAGGTCGTCGTCGTAGTGGGCCAGCAGGCGGTCCATGTAGAACTCGCTGGCCGGGTCCAGCGCCTGCTCGTTGCGAATCGTGTAGGGTGCATCGAGCTGCTCGTTGATGTCTTCGATGACCTGCTCGCGCTGGTCTTTCGGCAAGAGGACGATTGGGTCCTGGTTCATCGGCGACCGGACCACGTCGTCGGCGGGGTCCTGATCGGGAATAATGTCACAGAGGTTCGTCCAGCGGAACGTGTACATCCGCCCCTCGTCGCGGGTGGTGTAGTCCTCGAAGTAGGTGCGGACCTGTCGGTCGAAGTCGGATTTCCCCGACCCGACGGGACCGAGCAGTAGTTTGATGCGCTTTTGCGGACCGAGTCCGCGCGCACCGGATTTGACTTTGTTGACGAACTCGTGGATTGCCTCGTGGATGACCCGGCCGTAGAACGTGTTCTCACCGTTTTCCAGCGGGTCTTCGGTGGCGATTTCGTACTCGACGACCCCCGCCTCCTCGTCGTACTCGGTACCGTAGTAGTCGAACATATCCGCAACTCGCTGGTGGGCGTTTCTGGCGACTTTGGGGTCGTCGTACAGCGTCTCCAGATACCAGTCGAAGGAGTGGGTCTGGCGCAAATCGCCCGGTATCGTGTCACGGTACTCCTGGCTCAACTCTTCGAGAGTCTGCTTGTTACCTGTCATGCTATCACGGGGCGTACTCGGATGGCTCCCGGCAGTGGGACATCGGTGTGGGCTCCCGAGTCGAGTCGCGCGCACACCGCTACGAGGTATGTGAAAACATACCAATAGCAGTGCGGTGCAACACCGTACGCGTGGGGTGTCTTCGTCGGAGCAATCACCGATACTATTTATTATATGAGTTCTACACAAATATATACTTTTCTGCACTTCTGGTTTCGAACCGGGTTTACATTGGAAAGAAACACACCACGGCAACGGGAAAGTGACTGGCAATCAGAATTGGTCAAATGTGGCGTTTATATAAGTATGGTGTGTGACACCATACAACTCTCCGTCGCATCGGGGGACTGATAGCGGTCGAAGGCGTACTGTCGGTATGGCAATCGACGGACTCGCCGAGGGGTGGGAAGTCTGGAGCGACGAACAGTCGAAGGTGGTGCTCGCCTATCGCCCGGATGTGTTCAACACCGCTGACTTTCCGGCGGCCTGTCTGCCGACGATCTATCTCACGAAGGGAAAACAGAGCCGCCGACCCGGCCGTGACCGACCCAGCCCCGACGACGCCTGGTACGTTACGCTCTATCTCGAACCCGAAGTCGACACCGGGCAGGAGTCCTTCGACAGCAGGGAACAGGCTCACAACCGCGTCGCCGCTCTCACCGAGCAGTTCGTGGACGGTGATATCGACTACCGCGGCCTCT
Source organism: Salinibaculum salinum (assembly GCF_037645885.1). Taxonomy (NCBI): domain Archaea; kingdom Methanobacteriati; phylum Methanobacteriota; class Halobacteria; order Halobacteriales; family Haloarculaceae; genus Salinibaculum; species Salinibaculum salinum. Next base: position 36,757 of record NZ_JBBENW010000005.1, read on the forward strand.
ATCAGGTCCCTCGCCCCGACTACTTCCAAAAACTGGACGAGTTGACCGGCCGGTAACAGTCAGCTCTACTTCCCGTCGGCACAGTCTGAGGGCGCGGGACTTAATCGGCCGGCGGGACAAGGGACTCGCAATGACCACTATCACGCTCATCGGGACGCGCCTGGCCGAACCCGGTACCGAATTCGTCTACCGAGGCGAATCGAGCGCCTGCGAGGGCTGTCCCTACCGCGACCAGTGCCTCAACCTCACCGAGGGTCGCAAGTACGAGGTGACGGATATCAGAGAGGGCGGAAGTACGCTCGAGTGTGCAGTCCACGACAGCGGCGTGACTGCTGTCGAAGTCGAACCGGCACCCATCCAGGCGAACGTCGCTTCGAACAGTGCCTTCTCCGGGAGCGTCGTCTCGCTCGAAGGCCCCTGTCCGCACACAGACTGCCCCAGCCACGAGTACTGCGAACCGGCCGGTGCGGAGTTCGACGGCGAGTACCGCATCACTAGCGTCCTCGGTGAGCCACCACACGATTACTGCATGCTCGACCGAGACCTGACGCTGGTCGAGCTCGAACCGCCGGACGACGCCTGACCGATTTCCCGTCTCCGCTGTCTGATTTCCAGATCAGGGAATCGTGTCGATGCGGTCGGCCGCGTAGCCGAAGACGTGTTCGTACCCCTCCGGCGACATCAACACCGGATAGAAATCCTCCTCGGCGACCAGGTCGACGCCGTCGGCGGATGCAAACGGTGTCCCCGCAGCTACAGGCTCGAAGTTCGAGGCGTACACTTCGTACTCCGTCGCGACATCTTTCGGCACCTGCCTGCGGAGTTTGAACACGGGGACCCCGTCTTTGGCCGGTCGCTCGGCCTCGGGAAGCGCGCCGACAGCACCGAGGAACTCACGCGCGACGAGTGCGGCGTTTGCTGCGGCCTGGTCGGACTGCTGGTAGCCACACTCGACTTCGATTGTCTGGGGGATCGCCTCGAAGAGACGCCCGTCTGTGTGGTCGCCGGCATCGACGACCGCATCGACGCTCAGACGCGGACAGACGTTGCGGGCGTAGTCGGTCAGTTCCTCGACGATAGCGAACATGCCGTGGTAGGACTGCGTCGAGTGCAAGGAGAGCGTCGTCAGGTCCCCGAACCGGGACGCAATCTCCGCAGCGAGGCGACTCTCGTGGGTTTCGCCATCCGGATCGCCCGGGAACGCACGGTTCAAATCCTCGTCGACATAGCGGGTGCCTGCTTCGAGCGCGCGCTCGTTAGCCACGATAAGTGCCACCGGGCGCTCGACTGGCGGCGCTTCTGCTGCGAGTTCCTCGACGGCCTGGACACCGCAGGGCTCGTCGCCGTGAATCCCACCGATAATCGCTAGCTCCGGGTCGCCCGTTCCGAGCTGCTCGACGCGCATCTATCTGTTACCTACCTCGTCTGCGGCTATGTGTGCATTGCGGTTTCCGCGACACTGACTGCATTCGGCATCCGTACCGCTGTCGCGAAAGACACGAGAAGCCGCACCCCAGGATCTCGCAATCGCTCCAGAATATAATGGCTGGACGCTCACGGATTACGTCCGAGGACAGAATCCTGCGAGCCTGTGAAGACGATTAGCGCCGTGATTTCGTCTTCGATGTCGAAAAAGTCGTGCTCGACACCCTGTTCGACGTAGACCACATCGCCTTCCTCGATGGCATACGTCTCGTCGCCGACGGCAGCCATCCCAGAGCCCGAGATGATGAAGTAGAGTTCGTCCTCTTTGTGCGGATGTTTCGGTTCTGGATTGGGATAGTGTGCAAGTTCGACACTCATCGATTCCTCGCTGAGTACCTCGACGTAGTTTGCCTCTCCCTGTTTGAGTTGTTCGACCAGTTCGGTCGTAGAAACGTGACTCATCGATTCTCGTCTACAGATAGCGAATCCACGTCCGATGAAGACTTCGGTCTCCCGGCCAGCGGATTGCTGAGCATTATTCGAGAGCCCCCACGTATTCGTAATCTTCTGGTCGCGCCTCCGGTCGTTCCCCGTCGAGTTCGATTTGCCACCCGTCGAGAGCGGTCGGGTCGGTCAACGCGTTCGTGAGCGTGGTGCGAACATCGAGAACGTCGACGCCGTAGTAGTCGTTGGGGACTCCCTGAAAGTACTGGAGTGCCGTCTGAAAAAGTGAGCGCATCCCGTCGTCGTTCTCGAACCCGTAGTGCTTGTACGCACCCGCGGCCACCTGCACCATTCCATGGAGAAACTTGCTCTCGGTTCGTCCGCGCCCGTAGTTGTACCATTCGTCCTCGAAACAGTCGTGGGACTCGTGGTACGCGCCGCTGTTGTACAGTCTGACGCCGTGAACCACGGCCTGCCGAAGTGTGCCGTGCTCCCAGCCGTTTGACTCTGGCCGGTCTGCTCGCCACCCGGTCGGGTTACCGGATATCGGCGGGCCGACGTCGTTGTCTCGCGTGTGGTCGGTCATAGCTATAGAGCGGGTTTCCCATCCATATCAGACCTATCGCGTGCCAGCCCGGTAACTCCGTCGCCGACCTGGCCCGGCAAACAAACGATTTATTCGCCAGCGTGCGGGAATCCCGTGTATGAACACGGCCGACCGGGTCGACCTCGTTACGCGGTACACACAGGAGGTCGTCACGGACGAAGAACTCGCAGAACTGCTCGAAGAAGACTCGCCGTCGGCCTACATCGGCTATGCCCCAACCGGCGAGATGCACATCGGCCACTTCACGACGATGCGCAAACTCGCTGATTTCCTCCAGGCCGGCGTCGACGTGACGGTCCTCATCGCGGACCTCCACGCCCATCTCGACGACGAGAAGAGCCCCTTCGACCTGCTCGACGCCCGCTCGGCGTACTACGAGGAGGCTATCGAGGGGATGATTGAGGCCGCCGGCGCGGACCCCGACGACATCGATTTCGTCCGTGGGACGGAGTTCCAGCTTGAAGAGGAGTACACGCTGGAGATGTACCGCATGGCCGCCGAGACGACCATCTCGCGGACCCAGCGGGCGGCCAGCGAAGTCGTCCGCGAGAGCGAGAGTCCCAACCTCGGCGGACTCATCTACCCGCTGATGCAGAATCTCGACGTGAAGTCGCTGGACGCGGACATCGCCTACGGCGGCATCGACCAGCGCGGCATCTACATGCTCGGACGCGAGATTCTCCCCAACCACGGCGGCGAGTCACCGGTCTGTCTCTTCGCGCCGCTGCTGGCTGGTCTCTCCGGTGGCAAGATGAGCGCCTCCGAGGAGTCCTCGAAAGTCAACCTCACCGACTCGCCCGAGGAAGTCGCAGACAAAATCAACGACGCATACTGTCCGATGGGCGAAGCGGAGGAGAATGGCGTCCTCGAATACATGGAGTATCTCGTCTTTCCGATTCTCGACGAGCGCGGCGAGAACTTCGTCGTCGAACGCCCCGAGGAGTACGGCGGCGATCTCGTTTACGAGTCCTACGACGCGCTCGAATCTGACTTCGTCAACGAAGACCTCCACCCCGCGGACCTCAAGGGTGCAGCGGGCGAGTACGTCTCCGAGGGTATCGACCCGATTCGCGAGCGGTTGACTGAGCAACCGGAACTGCTCGCAGAGGCCTACCCCGATAAGTACGGGGACGAATAGATGTCCGACGGCGACGATGGGAGCGTCGACCATCGCTCGCCGGCCCGTGTCCGCGACGTCTACGACGACATCGCCGACCACTTCTCGAAAACCCGCGAGTACGCCTGGCCCGAAGTCGAGTCGTTTCTCGACGATTCCAGCGGCGAGCGGGGTATCGACGTCGGGTGCGGCAACGGCCGTCACACAGAACTGCTCGCCGAGCACGTCGGCCACGCCGTCGGCGTCGACGTGAGTCGCGGCCTCCTCATGAGCGCGGGCGAGCGGATGGTCGAGCGGAACTGGAGAGGTACGCTGGTGCAGGGTGATGCTGCTGCGCTGCCGTTTGCTGCCGATACCTTCCATGTGGGCGTCTACGTCGCCACGCTGCACCACCTCCCGACGCAGGAGCACCGCAGGCGGAGTCTCGACGAACTCGCACGCGTCCTCCGTACCGGCGGCCGTGCGCTCGTGAGTGCGTGGAGTACTGCCCACGACAGTTTCGATGCGCCAGCGGATGCAGAGATGGGGTTCGACACCACCGTCGACTGGACACTCCCCGGTGGCGAGACAGTGCCACGGTTCTATCACATCTACGCGCCGGCTGAGTTCGAGGCAGACCTCGATTCGAGCACACTCACGGTGGAGTCTGTCCGAATTTCAAGCGGGAACTGTTACGCCGAAGTGCGCGCCTGAAAGGAAAACGGTCTTAATGACCCCTCTGCAAGTTGGAGGTGAGCGCAGGGCCGATGCGGTTCGGTCCAGTGCAAGTGAGCGAAGCGCGCCGGTGTCTCACCGAACGAAGTGAGGTGAGGCTCGACGCGAACGAGCGAAGCGAGTGAGCGCCGGTGGTCTAGTGGTAGGACCTGAGCCTTCCAAGCTCATGGCCCGGGTTCAAATCCCGGCCGGCGCACTCCTTTCAGTCGTGCGCCGCCCGACCCTCCCAAACGCTTCGCGTTTGCTCGGTCCCGGCCGGCGCATTTCTGTTGCGAACGAAGTGAGCAACGAAATCCCGTAGCGACGCGATCGCTACGACGTTCGCGGAATCAGAGATTCCGCCCGACCCTCGCAAACGCAACGTGTTTGCGCGGGTTCAGCCGGTGCATTCAATTATAGATAGTCATTTTCAGATGTGATTCTGTCGCCGGGAGTATTTTGACCGGCAGACCTGACAATAGCGGATAGGGAATGAACCAGGACGACGGGACAATTCGAGTTCTCCATATCGAGGACGAGCCGGCGTTCGCAGAACTGACAACAGAAATGCTCGAGCGAGAGAACGAACGCCTCGTCGTCGAAACCGCACGCCACGCAAGTGACGGGCTCGACCGCCTCACCGAGACAGAGGTCGACTGTATCGTGAGCGACTATCAGATGCCGGGAAAAGACGGCATCGAGTTTCTCGAGACAGTCCGCGAACAGGACGAAGAGTTGCCGTTCATCCTGTTTACAGGGGAGGGAAGTGAGAGGGTTGCCAGCGAGGCGATTTCGGCGGGTGCGACCGATTACCTCCAGAAAGGAGGGGGCACAGAGAAGTTCGAGTTACTCGCTCATCGAATACAGCATGCAGTCACGCGCACCCGTGCCGAGCGCGAGCAGCAACGTCGCCTCGACGCCATCGAAACCGCCCAGGAGGGCATCAGCATTCTCGACTCCGAGGGGCGCTACACTTACGTGAACGAAGCCTACGCGGACATCTTCGGATACGAACCAGAAGAGATGCTCGGCGAGTCGAAAGCTATCACGTACCGAGACGAGACGACGTTCACCGCGGACGTGTTGCCAGTACTTCGCGACCAGGGGAACGTTCAGCGCGAGGCGACGGGAGAGCGGGGCGACGGCAGTCCGGTTCCGATCAGATACTCACTTGCGACGACTGGGACCGACGGATTCGTCTGTACTGTCCAGGACCTGAGCGAGCGTCGAGCGAACGAACGAGCGCAGGACGCGATAGCCACGGTGTTGCGGACCGTCGTGGAGAATCTCCCACTGGGCGTCCTCGTCGAGGACGCGGACCGGAATATCCGACTGGCAAACGATAGGCTGGGTGAAATACTGAATCTCTCGGCAGCCGGAGACGACCTGACCGGCCGCAACTGTGACGCGGCAGTCGAAGAGGTAAAGGAACTGTTCGACGACCCTGACGGATTCGTAGCAGACATCGAGGAACGAATCGACAACAGAGAGCCGGTCTACGAGGAGAAAATCGAGGTCGCGGACGGTCGAACACTCGAACGAGACTACATTCCATACACCCTCCCGGACGGGCCTGCGAATCTCTGGCTCTACCGTGACATCACCGAACGGACAGTCCGCAAACGGGAGTTACAGCGCAACGACCGCCGCTTCGAAGCTGTGTTCGAAAGCCCGGACTCGTTTCTCGCCGTCCTGGACCCGGACGGTCGAGTGCGGCGGGTCAACGAAACTGCACTGGAGTTCGTCGAAACCGACCTTGAGACGGTAGCAGGGAAACCGTTCTGGAGAACGCCGTGGTGGAATCACTCGGAGTCACTCCAACAGGACCTCCAGAACTGGATCGGCCAGGCGGCCAGCGGTGACCACGTCCGGTTCGAGGCGTTCCACTACGCACCGGACGGCGAGAAAGTCACTGCTGACGGTGTGATTCGACCGGTGACTGACGACAACGGGGAGGTCGTCTCACTCGTCGCAGAGGCCCGGGATATCACGGAGCGAAAACAGCGCAAACAGGCGCTGGAGCGACAGAACGAACGGCTCGACAAATTCACCAGCGTCGTCTCTCACGACCTACGCAATCCGATGAACGTTGCCAAATCTCGACTGGAACTTGCCTCCGAGGAGTATGAGAGCGCGCATCTCGAGCACGTGTCGGACGCACTGGACCGGATGGAAACTCTCATCGACGACCTGCTAACGTTTGCACGAGAGGGAAAGGAAGTCCAGAATACCGAACCAGTCTCGCTCGCCCAGACCGTAACCGACTGCTGGCAGAACGTCGAGACCAGAGACGTCGTGTTGACTGTCGAGACGGAGCAGACGATTCGCGCAAATCAGGGGCGACTACGGCAACTCCTGGCGAATCTGCTCCGGAATGCGGTCGACCACGGTGGCGACGACGTGACGGTCAGGGTCGACGAGGTGGAAGATGGATTTTACGTCGCAGACGACGGACAGGGAATTCCCGAGGCCGAACGCGAGAACGTGTTCGAGGCCGGCTACTCCACTGCAGACGACGGCACTGGATTCGGGCTAAACATCGTCCAGGAGATTGCGACCGCCCACGGGTGGAACAGTCGGATTACGGAGAGTGCGGACGGTGGTGCTCGGTTCGAGTTCACCGGCGTCGAGTTCGTCGAAGAGAACTGACCGTCAAAACCGGCGGTTCCGTGGGGAGACGAAGAATCAGCAACCAAGCCCCGAGAGTGCCGTATATTTATTTGATGAGTCCGAGGTCTTCGCGCATTCCAAGATTGTCGTAGACGATTCGGTATTCCGAAATCGAGTCACCCGTCACGTGGGCGATTGCAGCCCCTTTCGCCGCCATCTCCTGGCCCGTCGGTGGGATGCCCTCGAACTCGGCCTCGTGAGTCCCAGACAAGGTATACAGAAACGACACTTTGTCGTCTTGGGACATGATCCGTGAGATATCCGCACGGAGATCTGGGAACGCGGCGTGGAACGTTTCGATATCTCCGCGGAGTTCACGACGGCCGGCCAGTTCGCCGGAAGAACGGTGATAGTCCAGAGTCTCCGAAAAATACTCTTCGACAGCGTCCACACGTCCCTCATTCATCGTTTTTGTGAATCCAGCCGCGACGAACTCCTCGACACCCGACGCCACGTGGTTCGTGCCCATACTATCGTATACGAACCCCAGTGACCTGTATAAAACCTATGGCAAGGCATCATAGATCAGCTGGTTAATTTGTGATTTGTCTAATCAAACGGTTCGTCTCTCAGGTCGAGACATGGTAAGATTAGTCTCGACCACGCCGGAAAAGAGCGTCCAGATATTCGCGTTCACGGCCAGTTCGCAAAAACCGAACCACCGGCATTGACGCTGCGTACGTGACTCACCGCTCGATATCTTCCCAGGTGTCAGAGGTGATGTACGCGTCCGGTCGGTCCGGATTGTGAAGGCGATTGCCGTCCCGTTCGGCGTCTCCGCCGCCGGTACTGGGAAGACCCCGCCGCACTGACGATGTCTCGGCCGAGTCGGCGGAGCGTGCCGTGGTCGAGCGTGGCTCCAACCGCCGCTGTCCGCCAACGCGAATCTCACCCTGCGTGTCATTCGGCGAACGCTCTGGCGTCGGTGAGTCGCTGTCGGCACCGTGGAATCGCTGGCGGAGATTCCGAAGTCCTCGACCGACAGACTGGAGCCACGACTGGACACGCGCTCGCACACCCTGACGCCTGTCCCGGGCGAACTCTCTGTCCTCCTGGTCCCCCTCTTCGTCCCTCTCCACGGGTGTGATACTCATACACACAATATATGCCGAGTTCACTAAACCGTTGTGACCGGGGGAACATCTTTCAGCTATCCCGCCGTTTCGGTGGATGTGCCGACCGACCTAGACGACCAAGCGGTTCAAATTCTGACGTCCGACGGTACGGTCCGGTCCGACGCGACGGTCCCGGACATCGCCGACGAGACGCTGGTCGGGATGTACGAGGGGATGGTGTTCGCGCGCGAACTCGATCACCGCGCGACGACGATGCACCGACAGGGTCGCATGGGGACGTACCCGCCGCTCGCTGGTCAGGAAGCTGCCCAGATTGCGTCGACGCTCGCGCTGGCGGACGACGACTGGATTTCTTACCAGTACCGCGAGCACGGAACCGCCATCGCCCGCGGAATCTCTCACGAGTATCTCCTCTATTGGATGGGTCACGAAGCGGGAAACGAGTGGCTCCCTGACCGGAACATCTTCCCGGTGAACATCTCGATCGGGAGCCAGCTTCCCCACGCCACCGGGATGGCGTGGGCAGCGAAACTCAGCGGCGATGACACTGCCGTGGTCTGTCACTTCGGTGATGGCGCGACATCGGAAGGGGACTTCCACGAGGCGCTCAATTTCGCCGGCGTCTTCGACGTGCCGGCGATCTACTTCTGTAACAACAACCAGTACGCCATCTCGATACCCCGCGGCTGCCAGACGGCTGCGACGACTATCGCACAGAAGGCTGACGCGTACGGACTCAAAGGCGTACAGGTCGACGGGATGGACCCACTGGCGGTGTATCAGGTCACCAGAGAGGCAGTCGAGCGGGCGAAGAACCCGCCGGACGAACCGGACCACGACAGCGGAAGCGCGCGCCGTCCGACACTCGTCGAAGCCGTGATGTATCGCCTGGGTGCACACACAACTGTCGACGATCCATCGAACTATCGCGACGACGAGGAGGTCAAGCACTGGCGAGAACGAGATCCCATTCCGCGCATGGAGACGTTCCTTCGAGACCGCGACCTGCTGGATGAGGAGCGTGTCGAGACGATTCAGGAGGAGGTCGAAGACGAAATCGCGACGCTGGTCGAGCAGGCAGAAGCCTACGAAGCAGATCCCGACGACATGTTCGAATACACGTACGCTGAGGCGACACCACGCATACGCGCACAGCAGGAAGCCTTTCGGGAAGCCAGAGAGCGACACGCGGACGAACGGTTCTTGCAGGACGAAGGTGAATGAATGAGCACGCTACAGCCGTACGATCACGTCAGAGTTGGCGAAGATGGTCCGGTTCCTGCCGGCATCTACCGCGTCGTCGGGACCGGTGAAGAGACCGCACTCCTCCGGGTCGGAACAATCGACGGACGGCGCGTGACAACTGGCGAGGTAGTACACGTCGAGTGCGCGAAAGTCGAGCAGTTCGAGACAGCGGAAAATCCCGACAGTGGCCCCTCGCTCGGAGCTGTGCTTGCGCCGTTCAAAGCGGTCGTAGAGGCGGTGCGGTACAGACTCCCCTTCTAGAGTTCGATTCGTTCGACGATTCGGTCGCCGGGTTCGTTTGTGTTGAGCGCGACGATGCGGACGAGGTCTTCGAGACCCGATCCGGTGAGTTTCGCCTTGAGGAGGTTGTCGACCTGGTAGACGCCGGCAGCGTTGTTCATCTCGATTTCGACCTGGACGGGGACACCGTCGCCGGGTTCGAGCGCGACCGCCTCGATTGCCTGACTGGAGACAGTGTTGATGCCGCGGCCACCGCGTTCGTAGGGAATCCGGGACCGTCCCCGTTCCATATCCAGCGCATCTGCGACGCGGACGACGCCCGCTTCCAGGGTCAGGGGGTCTTCTTCTGTGTGATGACAGAGGATCGCGTGGAGCACCTCTCCTTTCACGCGGACCCGGTCGGCGGTATCGTAGAATTCCGGCAAGATGCGGTCGAGCACGTCCGCAGCGAGTGGGATCGAGTAGTAGGGGTGGTCGTCGCGGTGGACGACATGGCCGATGTCGTGGAGGATAGCCGCGAGTCCGATGATGACTGCTTCGTCGGCTTCGTCTAACCCCTGGTCCCCTGCACCGTTGAATTCAACATCGGCAGCTTTCAGGAGGTCGTAGAGACACAGCGCCCGATTGCGGACGATACTGATGTGTTTGGTGCCGTGGTCGTTGTACTTCTTGCGCGCGACGGGATTGACGTTCTGCGCGGCCAGGTACGCCGCTATCTCGTCGTCGTTGTCGACGAAGGCCAGCACGTTGTTGAGTCGCTCATCGGGAAACGCGTGGTCGTCGTCGGGGTCGTAGATGCGACCGTCGCTGGGGTCACTCCAGTCGATGGAATCGACGTTCTCGGTCATACGTACTACCGACGGCCCGGTCGGTGAAAAGGACTACCGGCTCAGGCGGCGTCTTCGGCCGCGGCCTCAACTTCGTCGTAATCCGGTTCGACGCCGGGGTCGTCGCTGACCCACGCGTACGTGACGGTGCCGTCGGTGTCGACGACGAAGACGGAGCGCTTCGCGACGCCGTTGACACCGAGGCTGTCGAAGTCCATCGAGATGTCGTAGGCGTCGATAAGCTGTTTGTCCGAATCGCTGATGAGGTCGAACTCCAGACCAAGTTGCTCGCGGAACTCGTTCAGTGCAAATGGAGAGTCGACGCTGACACCGTACACTGTCGCATCGATCTCCTCGAAGTTCGCCAGTCGGTCCTGGAACTCGTTCATCTCGTGGCTGCAGACACTCGTGAACGCGCCAGGGAAGAACGCGAGGACGATGGGACCATCCTCGAGGGCGTCCGAGAGCGAGAAGTCGCCGACATCGCCGTTTGCAAGTGGTGCAGTGAACTGGGGTACATTGTCGCCTTCCGATACCATATCCCCCGATTTGGCTGCCTCAATAAAGTTGCTTGCGACTCTCGATTGTGATTGACAGGCTGGTGCTACTCGCTTGCAGATCGCCTAGCCACGCCGGACTGGTCACCCTCCCGGAGCGGATGTGGAAATGACAACTAGGAGAATTTACAGCCACCGACTACTCACGGATACGTTCACGGTAGCTATCGACTGGTCATGATAACGTCTCATCCTACTAAGATATGGGTTATATTAGAACCAGATTCATCACATATGAGAGTAGAAAGGTTGTACTATCGATCCGGTTTGCAAACGCGTTTCGGGCACTGGTCGGTCCAAAAAGACTATAATCGGCAGTTGGCAAGAAGAGGATAGCAATGGTAGAAACAATGGTTCCCCTGTTCGGACCAGTGCCGGGGGGTATGGAGATGGTCGTCATCCTGCTGATCGCAGTGTTGCTGTTCGGTGCAAACAAGATTCCAAAGCTCGCGCGGTCGACCGGCGAAGCGATGGGTGAATTCAAGAAGGGGCGACAGGAAGTCGAGCAAGAGCTCGAAGAACTGCAGGAGGGCGACTACGAGGGGTCGAGCGAGGAACCGACGACGGAGAGCGCGGGCGACGACGAGGACATCGAGTACATGGACACCGATTCCATCGACTCGGAATCCACCGAAAAGTAACGGCTGATTTCGGTGAGGGAGTGGTTCCCGCCCGGCATCGACTGAACTGTCATCGTCGAGAGCGATGACCGAACTGTTATATTCTCCCCGCATTCAGTCGGAAACACCACCGCGTACAGCGGACAGGGGACACATGCCACTACTCGTAGACGTACGCCAGTTGGCCGTCATCAACGAACTCATCAAAGACGGAGCCAGCAACGTCGCATCGTCGTTCGGGACACTGGCCGGCGTCGAGACGACAATCGACATCCAGTCACTCGCGTTCGTCGACCCGGACGACCTCTCCGACGAGATCGGGGCCGAGGAGGTGTACGCCGCGACTATCGACCTTACCGAGCCCCCCTACGGCTCGTTCATGTTGACCTTCTCCGACGAGACGGCAGCGGCCGTCGCCGAACTCGTCGCGGGCGAACCCGTCGACGGTGAACTCACCTCGATGCAAGAGAGCGCGCTCCAGGAAATGTGTAACATCTGTACCTCTGGATTCATCGACGGGTTCGCCAACACGCTAGACACGACCATCAACATGGGGACGCCGACGCTGAAACACACCGACGGGCAGGCAATCGTCGACAACCAGCTCTCGCACGTCCGCGACGAGAGTATCGCTATCGTGCTCGACTCGACAGTTTGTGTCCCGGAACGCAACAAAAAACTGGAACTGCACGTGTACCTCGTTCCGGCACCCGGCGCGTTCGTCAACCTCCTCGACAACATCGACCTGGACGCGTTCGAGAGCGATTCCACCGGTGAGATCCCGAGTTAACGCACCGGCGACCCCGTCTCTGGCTGGCGGTTTCGGTTGCGACAGTCGAAAGCACTAACCCACTCTGCCCGATACCACGGAGCAATGCCCATACTCGTCGACATCCGGAAGCTCACAATTATTGGGAAACTCATCCAGCACGGGGCGAAAACCGTCGCCTCGTCGCTGTCGACGATGGCCGGCATCGAAGCCGACGTACAGATAAAGAGCCTCTCCTTCGTCCAGCCGAGCGACATCTCGACGGAGATGGGCGACGGCGAGATGTACCACGCCAGTATTCGGCTGACCGAACCGCCCTACGGCGTCTTCGTGATGACGTTCGACGACCAGACGGCGGCGACCATCGCCGAGGAGATGACCGGCCAGCCGGTCGACGGGGACCTGAACCAGATGCACCAGAGCGCGCTGCAGGAGATCTGCAACATTCTCACCTCGGGATTCATCGACGGAATCGCGAACACGCTGGAGACGACTATCGACATGCAGACGCCGAAACTGGAACGGGACCACACCGACGCCATAGCCGAGGACACCGTCTCGCACGTCCAGATGGACTCGCTGTCTATCGTTCTCGACTCGCTGGTCGACCTCGCAGATGAGGACACCGAATTCAAACTTCGCATCTTCCTGATACCCGACCCGGGGTCGTTCGTCAACATCATCGATAAGCTCGACATCGAGGAGATACGCGAGAAAGACAGTCTCGCTGACGTGTATGGCGGCGAAGGCGCATTTTGAAGGTGCTCGCGCCGAAGCCTCGCGTATGTCGCTCGTGAACGCAGGCGTCTACGTCGTCCACCTGCTCGTCGCAGCACTGTGGACCGGAAGTGTACTGTTCGTCGCATACGCCGTCCTCCCGCTCGGGAAAGATGGGAGCCTGAACGCAGCTCCACTCGGCGCGCTCGCCGGGAAGCTCACGACCGTTTCCCGGGCCAGCGCGCTCGTGCTCTTTTTGACTGGCGGACACATGGCCGCCTACGCCTACACCGTCGAATCGCTGACCGGGAGCCCGCGGGGCCATCTCGTTCTCGGAATGCTCGTCCTCTGGTTCGTACTGGCCGGACTCGTGGAAGTCGGAGCAAGTAAGATTACGGACGGGACCGACCAGGACAAGGTCCGCGAACCGGCGCGCAACGCCAGCCCCTTCTTCCAGGCGGGAGCCGTCGTGGCCCTCCTCCTGCTCGTCGACGCGGGATTGCTCGTTGTCAGCGGGATGGGCATCTTCATCCTATAGGTCGGCGTCGACGTGGTCGACCGCTTTCAGCGCGAGTGCGCCGATCGTCAGCGTCGGGTTCATCGCTCCCGACGCCGGGAAGACGCTGCTCGATGCAATCGTGAGATTACTCACGTCATGCGTGCGCAGTCGCGCGTCGACGACGCTCTCTTCAGGGTCGGTTCCCATCCGCGTCGTCCCCATGTGGTGATAGCCGGGACCGGTGTTTGTCGGGCCGACTGTCCACGAGATGTCGACGCCGAGTTCCTCGAGAATCGCCGTCTGGATGGCGTTCGCTCGGTCGAGCGTGCGCTCGGTCCGGGAGTCCAGCGACCACTCGATGTTCGGAACCGGATTGCCGTGGTCGTCCGTCGTCGAGGTATCGAGCGTGATGCGGTTCGAGCGGTCCGGGCGCTGGCCGACCAGTCCGCCCACGGCGATGCTGTTGCCGTACGCGTCCCGGAGATCAGCCAGTAGTTCGTCGCCGAACGAGCCGCCCGACAGAGCGAGTTCGACGGGCGACGGGCCGGCGTAGTTGAAAAATTCGAGTTTCATCGGGGCGAGTGGCTGGTCGGTCGCCGGCACGACGACGTTCCCGTCTCGGTCGCGGACTGCCTGCCCCGGGTCGTCGTAGAACTGGTGAGTTTCGCTGGTCAGGAAGCCGATGTGGTTCTGCCTGGTCCGCTCGTCGATGGTGCCGCCAGCACCGGCAAACAGATGATCCATGAAGAATCGACCGACGAGGCCACTGCTGTTGGCGAGCCCGTCGGGGTGGGCTTCGTTCTGGGAGAGCAAGAGGAGCCGCGGAATCTCGACCCCGCCGGCGGCGAGGACGAACTGGCGGGCCTCCTGTCGGTGTGTCTCCCCATCAGGCGTCGCGTAGACCGCGGCAGTGATACTGTCCCCGCTCTTGCCCGTTTCGAGGCGCTGGACCGGGGCGCGGTCGACGACACGCGCACCGCGCTGTTCGGCCTTTTCGACGTGAACGTCGGCGCTGTACTTCGCGCCCGAGGGACAGACTGGCTGGCAGGTTCCGTAGCCGACGCACTCGCTCCGGCCGTCGTATCGCTCCGAGTTGCGGGCGTTTGGCACCGAGTGCATCGAAATCCCGAGTTCTTCGCAGGCGGGAGCAAACAGCGAGTCGCTGTGACTGGGCGGAAACGCCGGCATCGGAAACGGCTCGTCTCGCGGCGGCGCAAACGGATTGTCGGCGGCCCCGGAGACGCCGAACGCTCGCTCGACTTCACTGTAGTAGGGCTGCATATCGTCGTAATCGATGGGCCAGGCAGGGTCCTCGCCGGTGCCGACAGTGCCCGCAAAATCAGATTCGTGGAGGCGCATCACCATTCCCTGCCAGTGGAGTGTCGACCCGCCGACACCCTTCACGCGGGCGACGTTGAGTGGGTAGTGTCGGTCGCCGTCGCTGGTGAACGCATCGCGCTCGCCACCCATATCCCAGACGTCCTCGTCGATGCCTGGCCGAGTCGCCCGCTCCATACGCCGGATTCGACTGCTGTCGTCGAATCTCGGTCCCGCTTCGAGGACGACCACGCCGTGGCCCTGGTCAGCCAACTCCGCGGCCATCAGTGCGCCTGCCGGTCCCGCCCCGACGATACAGACATCGACGCGCGACTCCGGAGTTCTGTCTGTCGCCATCGCTCCCGTTCGGCGTTGATTAGGCGAGCCTAAACTTATGGCTTGGCTTTCGAGTCTGGGGGAATCCTTTTCAACAGCGCGCGAGACAGCACGCCCATGTCAGTCCCCGACACGACGACGGTAGACCTTCCGAACGGTGAGCGAATAGCCTATCGGGAACGCGATGGCGGAGAGGTTCCGCTCGTACTCCTCCACGGCAATATGAGTTCCTCGATCCACTGGGACATCGTCTTCGAGCGGATGGACGACCGGTTTGCCCTCTACGCGATGGATATCCGCGGGTTCGGTGATTCTTCCTACGAGAACTCAGCTAACTCGATTGCAGATTTCGCCGCCGACGTGCCGATGTTCGCCGACGCAGTCGGGCTCGACGACTTCCACCTCTGGGGGTGGTCGGCAGGGAGCGCCATCGCGATGCAGGTGGCCGCCGACACCGAGCGTGTCCGCCGGCTGGTCCTCATGGCGCCGCCGAGCACGCAAGGGTTACCAGTCTTCGAGAAAGACGAGAACCTCCAGCCGACCGAGACTGTCCTGACTACCCGCGAAGAACTCGCAGAGGACCCCGTCTCCGTCGCCCCCGTTCTCGCCGCACTCGAAGCGGGCGACGCCGAGACAATGAAAGAGATCTGGTCGCAGGCAATCTTCGTCCACGGAACGCCCGACGAGGAGCGGTTCGACCGCTACATCGAGGAGACGCTGAAGCAGCGCTGTCTGCTCGACATGGACTACGCGCTCGTCCACTTCAACATCTCCGCGGAGGACAACGGTATCGAGCCGGGCACCGGCGAGGTGACAGACATCGACGCGCCGACGCTCGTCCTCCGCGGCGAAGACGACCTGATAGTCAGCCGGGAGATGTCCGAGCGCGTGACGCGAGAGATCGACGACGCACGCTACGTCGAACTGGAGGGGTGTGGACACGCACCGGCCGTCGACGACCCCGAACGACTGCTCTCGGATGTCGAAGCGTTTCTGACGGCCTGAGCCGGAAGGCGAGACTACCGATTAAGCGTGAGAAATTCGGCGGTAGAGGACGTACGAGTACACCGTCGGGAGGAGGGCCGCAAGCGCCAGCGGGGCGATAGCGAGCACCTCGAAGTACTGGGGGAACGGAATCGCCAGCAGGGCGATGAGGCCAGCAACTTTGAACAGGATGCCGCTCCGTTCGTGGGTTCGGGTCCAGACCTCCTCGTTGCTGAGCGTCCACGGCGTTCGAATGCCGACGAACCAGTTCTGCTTGGCGTTCTCGACGACGAAGCCGAAGACGATGCCGACAACGGCCAGCATCGGTGCGACGACCTGTGCCATCTCGAAGCGGTAGCCGAGGTTGTATCCCAGCACAGCTCCGTGGACGTAGGCGAGGATTGCGACGGTGACGATGGCGGCGAGGTCGTAGTAGGTCTCGAACTGGGCAATGTTCTCACCGAGCGGGTCGATGCGCGGGATGACAGCGTACATCCCGAGAATCGCGAGTTCGAGTGCGGGGACGAGTGCGACTGCGAGTTGTTTGCGCATGTAGTCGTCGGGCGTTCCGTCGGCCGTGAAGTGAATCGCCATCTGGTTGGGCAGGTCCGGATAGGCGAGAACCGATGCGAGGGCGCTAATCAGGACGATTCCGAGTCCGGCGAGGGCGCGGTGTTTCTGTGACATTACTGGCTCCACGTCTACGTTGAACACCCCATTCAATAAACGAACCAACAGAACTGCAGTCGCTGTTTCTCGCCCCCAACTTTGAAGTGGATGATCTCGACAGGACACTTAGTCGTCGCCGCTGCCAGGCTTCTCGGCAGGTCGTTCGACGGGGTCGGTGACTCCGATGTCGGGTCGCGAGTCCGCGCGCTCGCTCGCTTCCCGGTCGACTACACCCGGGCCGGAGTCGACGCCTCGCAGGTGAACGTCCTGCTGTGGGAACGGAATCTCGATATCGGCAGCGTTCAGCCGTTTGTAGATTTCTCGGTTGAGCTTGTGCCGTGCTTTGGCAGCACGAGTCGGTGACCCGACCCAGCCCAGGAGTTCGTACTCGAGCCCCGAGGGACCGAAGTTCCGAAATCGCATCCGTGGTTTCGGCGAATCCATGACCAGTTGTTCTTCGGCAGCGATCTCCTCGACCAGTTCCTCGAAGGCGTCGATATCGGTGCCGTACGCGACACCGATCGGAACTTTCACGCGGCGACGGCGCTGTGGCGCGGACTGGTTGATGACTTTCGCGGCGTTGAGCGCCGAGTTGGGCACGACGATGAGTATCTCGTCCCGGGTCAGCAGCGTCGTCGAGCGAATTCCGACTTTCACCACTGTTCCCGATTCGCCGGAGTCGAGTTCGATGTAGTCGCCGAGTTTGTACGTGTCGTCGAAGTACAGCGCGATGCCGCCGAAGAAGTTAGCGACGGTGTCTCTGGCGGCGAAGCCGATTGCGATACCCGCGATGCCCGCCGCGCCCAGAAGCGGGGCGATGCTGTACTCCCAGATAGAGAGCAACACGCCGATAGTGCCGATGACGACGACGAGCGTCCAGACGTTCGAGAGGACGGGCGCGAAATCGAAGCGCGAGCCCTTGTCCTTGACCTCTTCGACTAGTCGATTGATGATTCGGTTCGCCGCAAAGGCCCACGCGAGAACGATAACCGATAGCGATGGCTTCCCGAAGAACGTGTCCAGTTGGTCGCTCGTGACGAGCACGTACTCGGTAACGGACGGAATCTGCGTCAGCAGGTAGACACCGGCGAGCCCGGCCGTGAGCACCACCGGGAGACGGAGTTCGCTGACGACGATGTAGTCGTAGTCGGTCTTCGTCCGACTGGTGTACTGGAGAAGCGAGCGCAGGACTACAAACTCCAGAACGAACGCGAGAACGAGCGAGAATCCGACCAGAAGCAAGGTCGCCTGCCACGCTGGCACCGCAGCAAAGAGATCGACCAGTGGCTGCAGTAGATGACTGTTCATTACTTCCCAGATGCTGGCGGCTGAATTAACTGTTGCTCTCAGTAGTACGACCGATTTGTCGACGATAGCACACCGCTGAATCCGAGCAGGTATTTATATTTTTGGCTGTAGTTGCTGGGGGAGCAATCACGCTCGGTTTCCTTTATATGTCGAGTACGTACGGATAGTTGCATGGTCCAGTACAAGAGCCGTCCAGCGCTCCTCGCAGTACTCGCGTCAGTCATGTTGTTGACGACGGGTATCGCGGGAGCCGCGTTTGCTGGTTCGCCCTCCACGACAGTTGCACAGACAGACGAAGCAACGACCGACGAACCCGATGGCGAGGAAGTCATCGATTCGTTCACCGAACGGCTGGAGACGATAGACACTATCGAGTTCACTCGGGTTACCGAGACCGAATCAAATGGCGAGACGATGGAATCGACCGAACGCGTCTCGGCGGACCTGGACGCCTTCCAGAAGCGAACCGAGACGATAGACTCGACGTTCCGAAACAACACCACGACGGTGGTCAACGAGAGCACGTCGGTCACGTACAACGAAGATGAGAACACAGTCACGGAGTACGAGTACCGTGGAGACATTCTCCTCCCGATGCTCGAACAGCTGGCGAACGAATCTGCGATCGATTACGAGTATCTCGGCACCGACACTGTCGAGGGACAGGACGTCTACGTTCTCGAGGGAACCCCGACAGAGCAACTGGACACTGAATCCAATACGTCACTTACCGTCTACCTCGGAACGGAGACGCGGTTCCCGGTTCAGATGGCAATCGATGTCGAATCATCGGAGTACGACTACAACTACAGTTCGACGATTACCTACAAGAACGTCACGCTGAACGAGGCTATCCCCGAGTCGACGTTCGACATCGACGTGCCCGACGATGCGACGGACCCGACAGAGAATATCGGACCGGACATCTCAACGTACGAGACGCACGACGCAGCTCAGTCCAACGCCGATCTTTCGGTCCCCAGTGCGGAACTGGCCGAGGGGTACGAGTTCGACCAGGCCCGCGTCATCGACGGTGACGGGTATTACACCGTCTCGAGCACGTACACCGACGGGACGGACCGAATCACGGTCAGCATACAGAACGACAACCCCTTCGATTACAGTGAAGTCGAGGACTACGAAGAGGTCTCCATCGGCGAGAGCACCGGCTGGTACGCCGAATACGACGAGTTCAGCTTCCTCCACTGGAACAGTAACGGACAGTCCTTCAGCCTCTACGGACAACTCTCCGAGGAAGAAACGCTCGATATCGCAGCGTCAGTCGCCGACGAATAGTCATCGGAACGGCTGCCGTTCCGTGAATCTGAAGCGGCAGTGACGTTCACAAGCTTTTTTCCAAATTCACATAAATATAGTAGCAATGGCCGCCAGCCGTGACGAATACCTTCTTTTTTTCTTGTTCGTACTCGGACTCGTCGCCGCCAGTGCCGGACTCATCGTGGGACTCGATGCGCTCGTCGGCGAGGGAGCACCGACAAACCAGACAATAGAGGAGAACGCCTCGGCGCGGTTGGAGTCAGTTGACGGGCTGACAGCAACCCGCGAAGTCGTCATCACACGCGGCAACGAAACGAGTCGAACCATCGAGCGCGTCGCTCTCAGACCGGGCACTGGAGACATCCGAGCGTCGAGGCTGTCCGGAGCCGGACTTGCTGATGTCCGCGTTTCGAACGACTCGACGCTGTGGCTCTACGACCGCGACACACAGACAGTAAAGCGACTCTCGGTGGAGCGGACAACCGGTCGACTTGACCGGGTCGTCCGACTGGTTTCGCAGTTGAATCTGTCGAATGAGTCGTCGGCAGAGCCATCGACAGACGATGTCGGCGTCTCTCCACTGCCCGTCGTCCCTGCTGGAGGGCAGAGCCAGCAGACGGTCGGCCCTGCACAGACCCAGAGCAGTTACACTGTCACGACTGCGGGGACAAAAACGGTCGACGGCCGCTCGGCGGTCATGGTCGAGCTCGCCCAGACGAGTTCTGTCTCTGAACCGGTCGCGAACTTCACTCAGACGCTCTGGCTCGACTCGGAGTGGTACTATCCGCTCAAACAGCGGACCGCCTGGACGCAGGGCGGTCAGCGACGGACGCTCACGACGACCTACCGGAACGTGACGTTCAATCCGGAATTCGCTTCGGGGACGTTCGTCTTCGACCCGCCGTCCAACGCGACGGTAGAGACGCCCGACACACCGGACCAGCAGCAGTACGACTCGGTCTCGGCACTGCGAGCCGATGCGGCACTCTCGGTCCCAGCGCCGACCGTTCCAGACGGTTTCGCACTGGCAAGCGCAACCCGCACGACGGGGCGAATCGATAGCATCGGGCTCCGCTACGTCAATTCGAGCAGCGTCCTCACCGTCGCAAAACTGGCACCGAGCATCGAACCGCGAACCGATGGCGAAACCCTCACCGTCGCTGGCCGGCGCGCGACGTACCGAAACCTCGGCCCCAGACAGGTCATCACCTGGACGTGCAACGGCGTGCAGTACAAAATCGGAGGGCGAAATCTATCACAGGAGCAACTCGTCGATATCGCTCACTCCGTCGGCTGTGAATGACCGCCCAGACACCCTCCCAAAGAGGTCGCCGTTCTACTCACTCCCGCGAGACGGTGTGGGTGAGCTGACCGACGCCCTCGATCTCGACGGTCACCTCGTCCCCGTCGGAGAGCGCGCCGACGCCCTCGGGTGTTCCGGTCGCGATTACGTCGCCGGGTTCGAGCGTCATGTAGGTGGTAATCTCTGCGATGAGTTCCGGCACCGAGAAGATGAGTATCTCGCGAGAGGACGACTGGCGCGTCTCACCGTTCAGCCGAAGTTCGATACTGGCGTCGTCAGGAACGTGCTCGGGGGTCGCCAGCACCGGACCGAGCGGCGCGGCGTTGTCGAAGGCCTTCCCGCGGACCCAGTTCTGTTCGCGGTCCTGGTCGTCGCGGTTCGACACGTCGACCATGCAGGTAAAGCCCTCGACCACGTCCATCGCGTCGCTCTCGTCGACGTTGCGACACTGTTCGCCGATGACGACACCCATCTCGGCCTCGTAGTCGACGCGCTCCTTGCCCGCCGGAAGCGGTACGTCGCTACCGGGGCTGGCGACGGCGTTTGGCGGTTTGAGGAAGAGCAGCGGCCGGTCGGGCAACTCCGAATCGCGTTCGTCCGCGTGGTCTGCGTAGTTCAGACCGATACAGACGATTTTCGACGGCTCACACGGTGCGAGTACGTCGACCTCGGCTGGGTCGTACGTCTGGCCACCGAATCGAATCTGGCCGCCCGTCCCTGCCGTCTCGGTATCCGCGGGGTCGCCGTCGGCGTCAACCCACTCACCTGTGCGGACGCTGCCTGCCGGGTCTCGAAACCGGACCTGTTTCATGCGCAGGGGTTCTCCCGCCGCAAAATAAGGGTTTGTGAAATGCTCGGGCAGTGGGGTTTTGGGCGAGGACGGTGATTCGGTCAGTATGTCTTTCGACCCCACCGCTGTCACGACGCTGACGTTCGACTCCTACAGCACACTAGTTGACGTCGACGCCGCCGAGCAGGCACTCGCCGCGCGCGTCGACGACCCCGAACCGGTGTCGAAGCTCTGGCGCTCTCGGTCTATCGAGTACACGCTCGTCAGCAACCACATCGACGCCTACCAGACCTTCTACGAGATGAACCGGGACGCGCTCACGTACGCACTCGACGCCCACAGCGTCGACCTTCCCGACGAGGAACGCGAGGAAATTCTCTCGGTCTACCACGAACTCGACGTGTTCGACGACGTTCGCGAGGGGATGCAACGCCTCCGCGAGGCCGGCTACGACCTCTATGTGGTCTCTAACGGGAATCCAGAGATGCTCGACTCGATGGTCGACCATGCCGACATCGATGGCCTGCTAGAAGATACTATCAGCGCCGACGAGGTAGAGACGTTCAAACCTGACGCCGAAATCTACCGCCGCGCGGCCGCTCGGACCGGAACGCCGATCGAGGAGATGGCCCACGCCGCAGCGCTGTGGTTCGACGTTCAGGGCGCACAGCACGCCGGGATGCAGGGTATCTGGATGAACAGAAAGGACACGCCGTGGGAACCGTTCGACGGTGAACCGTCGCTGACTGTGGGGACGATTCACGACATCGCGGACGAACTCGACGCGTAGGTCAGGGAAGCCCGAACACTCGCAGTAGCCACCGCGCCGACTGCAGTGTCAGGAGCGTTGCGACTACCAGAATCGGCGCGCCACGGAGCAGATTGCCACGCCAGGAGCGCCTGGATTCGGGACGGTGATGACTGGTCTCGACAGGGGACCAGTCGGTTTCACCGCTCGTCGCGTACTGGATGTACGCACGGTAGCAGAGCTTGCCGCCGGTGCGAACGCCCAGTAGGCCCACGACGAGCGGAATACCGAAGAAGACGAACGTCGTCCAGAGGTCCGGCTCCATGCCCGGTCGTCAGGTCCTGACCAGCCTAAACGTTCTGGGGCATCTGGATTGAGTGGGGGAGTGAGAGAGTGGGTGAGCGGGGAGGTAGAGTCGGTGGGAGGGGTGACGCCAGCGGGTGACTTTTCCGCGTTCGGACCAACGAAAGGGTGTATGTCGACCATCGAACCGGGAACGCTCCTCCCGAACGACCGAATGCAATCACAGGCGCTCGACGGCGACGTGACACAGATCCACCGTGGCCAGCAGTACGCCGACGAGGGCGACACCTTCGAAATCGACGGCGTCACGTTCGAAGTCGTCGAAGTCAGCGAGCGGACGCTGGGTGACATGACCGACGAAGACGCCCGCGCAGAGGGTGCGAAGGACCTCGACCACTACAAACAGATTCTCGAGCGCGCCCACGACAACTTCGAGTGGGATGACGACTCCGACATCGTGATGCACCGCTTCGAGCGGCAGTAGTCCAAGTGCGGTGAGTCGCCGTGGACGGCTGTCGCAGACGACCGACCGAACTGTTTTTGCCGGGGGACAGACAAGCAGACGCCGATGGAGATTCTCGTCGTCGGTTCGGGTGCGATGGGTCGCTGGCTGGGGACAGCCCTCTGCGAAGACGCCCCCGAGCCAGTGGACCTCGCCTTCGCCGACGCTGACCCTGCGGCCGCAACTGCCGCCGCAGACAGCGTCGGCGGTCGCACAGTCGCAACTGACACCGACGAACAGTTCGACGGCGTCTGTCTCGCCGTCCCGATTCCCGCCGTCGGCGACGCGATTCGAGGCTACGCCGACCGTGCTGAGCGCGCGCTCCTGGACGTGTCCGGAACGATGACCACGCCAATCGAGGTGATGCGCGAGGTGACACCTGACCGCGAACGGGTCAGTCTTCACCCGCTCTTTGCACCGGCGAACGAACCGGGGAACGTCCCGCTCGTCGCCGACGCGACCGGTCCCGTCACCGAGACGGTCCGGTCGGCGCTCGACGCCCGCGGCAACGACCTCTTCGAAACGACGGCAGCCGAACACGACGAAGCAATGGAGACAGTACAGGCTCGCGCGCACACTGCCGTCCTCGCGTACGCACTCGCTGCCGAGGATGTCGACGAACGGTTCCATACGCCGATTTCGAGCGAACTCGACGCGCTCGCCGGACAGGTCACCGACGGCGAAGCGCGCGTCTACGCGGATATTCAGATGGCCTTCGACGGGGCAGCGGATATCGCCGCGGCTGCACAGCAGATTGCCGAGGCCGACGCCGAGGCGTTCGAACGGCTCTACGACGACGCCGGTGAGCGATGACTGATTCCCAGCGCCAGGGGATTCTGGACAACGCGAGGTATCTCCAGAACGTCCGCCCGATCGACCCCGAGGAGATCTGTGAGTACGTCGAGGGACACCCGCATCCGGCAGTCGTTCGGCAGACGCTCCGAGAGGAAGCATCCGAACTCTCCCTGCTCGAACGTGAGGACGGTACCTTCGTTCCGGCACCCGAGGGAACTGCCGAGGTGTCCTTCGACGGTGTCGAGCAGTTTCCTGAATCGTACGCGCACGTCCTCGAAGACATGCTCGTCGCCGAGTACGGCGCTGGCTGGCCTGACGGCGAATCCGGTGACCGCCTGCGAGCGCGGATTCGTAACTTGAAAGATAGCTATCTCCAGCGCGAGGCAGTCGAGTACGACGACCAGACGGCACTGTGTTACGCGCTCTATCATTTGCCAGCGTACTACGCGACGGTGCAGTACGTCCTCGCGGACCTGGTCGGCGATGGACTCGTCCCCGCGAGCCCGACGATTCTCGACGTTGGGGCTGGTGTCGGTGGTCCTGCGCTGGGGATTGCCGACCTCTTTGGTGAGGATGATCTTGTTACCTACGACGCAGTCGAGCCGAGCGCTGCGACCGGCGTACTCGACCGATTTCTCGACGAGACCGGCCGGAACTTTCACGCGACGGTACACCAGACCACCGCAGAGGAGTTCGTCCCCGAGCGAACGTACGACTTCGTGCTCTTCTCGAACGTTCTCTCGGAACTGGCAGACCCCGCTGCGGTCGTCGAGCGCTACGCCGATGCCGTCGCGGAAGACGGTTCGATTGTCGCACTCGAACCCGCGGACAGAAACACGGCGACGGGACTCCGCGAGACAGAGCGAACTGTCGAGCGGGAGGCGGGGCTGACCGTTTACGAACCGACGGTTCGGCTCTGGCCCGGCGAGACACCGACGAGTGAGTCGTGGTCCTTCACCACCAGACCGGACCTTGCCGTGCCACCCTTCCAGCGCCGACTCGACGAGGGCGAGCGGTCCAGCCCAATCGAGAGCGAGGAACGCGAGCGCGGGGACGGTGAGTTCGTCAACGTCGACGTGCAGTACGCTTACGGCGTGTGGCGACACGCGACCGAGACGCGGATTGCATACCGGCCGGACCCGAATCAGGTGGCGAAGATGGCCGACGCCGACGACTACGTCACCGACCGCGTCAACCTCGCAGCCATCAAGCTTAGCGACAACCTCGCCGACGAGGACGCGAATCCGCTCTACCTGATTGGCGACGGGAGCCAGCGACAGGACCACTACGCGGTCCACACTGGCGAGTCCGCACTGAATCACTCGCTGGCCCGAGCCGGCTACGGCGAAGCGCTCCGGTTCGAGAACGCGCTCGTCCTCTGGAACGACGACGAGGGGGCGTACAACGTCGTCGTCGACACCGAGACCGTCGTCGACCGAGTGGGGTGATGCCGGTGGTTGCACTTTCGGGAACACCATCCTTTTGCTGACGCCGACCTGACAGCGGATATGGCTGGGCCGGACATCCTGCTGACAAACGACGACGGTATCGACGCCACCGGGTTGCGAGCGCTTGCAGACGCCCTCTCCGAGATTGGGTCGGTGACTGTCGTCGCGCCGGCGGACGACCAGAGCGCCGTCGGTCGGGCGCTCTCACACTCCGTCAGCGTCAACGAACACGAACTGGGATATGCTATCGAAGGGACACCTGCCGACTGTGTCATCGCCGGGCTGGAAGTGCTCGCTCCCGAAACGGACCTCGTCGTCGCTGGGTGTAACCAGGGCGCAAATCTCGGAGCGCACAATCTCGGCCGCTCCGGGACTGTGAGTGCCGCCGTCGAGGCGACCTTCTTCGAGACGCCGGCGCTTTCCGTCTCTCTGTACATCCCCGTCGCCGGTGATACGTCCTACGACGACGTCGATGTCGATGTCGAGGCGTACGAACAGGCGACCCGCTCGACGAGATTTCTCGCCGACCACGCCATCGACGCCGGCGTCTTCGAGCAAGCCGACTACCTCAACGTCAACGTTCCCGTTCCCGAACAGGCCACTGGCGAGATGGTCGTCACTCGTCCGTCGCGCGTCCATCGGATGGATGCAGTCCGAGACGGAGAGCACGTGAAACTACAGGACGGAATCTGGGAACTGATGGCAAACGGAGATATTCCGGACGCAGCGGGGACGGACCGCCGTGCCGTCGTCGATGGCCACGTCAGCGTCTCACCACTGACCGCTCCACACACGACCGAACACCACGAGGCCCTCGACGGTCTCGCCGAAACGTATCCCGATACGGCTGGTACCTAACCGCCAGCCGCGGCAGTTCGACAATTGTCGGCCCCGGAATCAGCAACACACTTTGCTCGGGTGCCTCTCCGGGCGGGTATGAAGACTCTCGTCGACTTGCTTGACCGCAACGCCGACCACGCCGAGGCGTTTCAGTCCCGCTTCGGCGCCGTGCAGGACGCTCAGTATCCCGACGCAGTGACTGTCTGTTGCTCGGACTCTCGGGTCCTCCAGGACCACATCTGGGGCAACGACGAACCAGGGCACCTGTTTACGTGTGGCAACATCGGCAACCGCGTCGTCCAGCGGACCGACACCGGCCTCGCCGTCTCCGGAGACGTGCTCTATCCCATCGCACACACCGAGACCGACACTGCAATCGTGATGGGTCACACCGGCTGCGGTGCGGTAACAGCCACCTACAACGCCCTGACCGACGGCGTCTCGGAACCAGCCGGTATCGAGCACTGTCTCTCGCTGCTCGAACCGTACATCGAACCCGCGCTCGACGAACTTCCGAACGATGTCGACCGTGCGGGGGAAATCAACCGTCTCGTCGAGTACAACGTCGACAGACAGGTCGACTTTCTGCTCGACAGCGACGACGTGCCGGACGACACCGACATCGCCGGCGTCGTCTACGACTTCCAAGACGTGTACGGTGGCAGGCGCGGCGAAGTCCACGTGATCAACGTCGACGGGGAGACTGCCGTCGAGACACTTCGTGCATCGTATCCCGACATCGAATCGCGAATCGAACGGCTGTGGGAGTACTGACTGACAGACGCGACCCAGGAGTGTTCGTCTCGGCCTGGACTGGCCGCGCCGCGTTTCCAGGTCACAGGTCGACGCCGAAAACATGCTCATAGCTGTCCTCGAGGCACCCAGATTGCCACCCAAATCATCATCACCACCGAGTGACTCGTTCCGACTGGACCGTCTGACTGAGAGCGCATATGTGAATATTTAAATAACGTATGAGATTCAGAAATGCGATACTGTTTATCGGATTGGCTATCGCGTGGGGGAGTGCCTTCACCGCTATTAAGGCAGGGTTAGAGTTCTTCCCACCGGTTCTCTTTGCCGCGTTCAGGTACGACGCGGCAGGTGTATTGATGCTTGGCTACGCTGTGTATGCGACCGACCAGTGGCTACCCCACAGTCGGGACGAATGGGTGCTGGTCGGTATCGGCGGGACCTTCATGATAGCTGCCTACCACGCGTTCCTTTTCATCGGAGAACAGGAAACGACGAGTGCCGCCGCGGCGATCATCGTCAGTCTCTCGCCAATCCTCACAACGGGGTTTGCACGGGCGTTCCTGCCGGACGAGCGACTCACGGTTCTCGGAACGGTCGGACTTCTCATCGGGTTCGTTGGAGTCGGTGTACTGAGCAACCCCGACCCGAACAACCTGCTGAATACGAAAACAATCTCGATGTTCCTGGTGTTCTTGGCCGCCGCTTCGTTCGCTCTCGGAAGCGTGCTCACCCGCCGCGTCGATGGAGAACTCCCGATCGAAACGATGGAAGCGTGGTCGATGCTCATCGGAGCGGGGCTGATGCACGGAGCAAGTATCGCCCTCGCTGAGTCTCTAACCGACGTGCAATGGACCGGTGAGGCGATCCTCTCGCTGCTGTACCTCGTCGTTGTCGCGAGCGCACTGGGATTCCTCATTTATTTCGACCTCCTGAATCGCCTCGGACCGATAGAAATCAACCTGGTGTCCTATGCTGCCCCGGTAGTGGCAGCTGTCACAGGGGTACTCTTCCTCAACGAGACGCCGACCGCCGACACCGTGGTTGGTTTTCTATTGATATTGGTGGGTTTCCTGCTACTGAAGCGGAACGCAATCAGTGCCGAATTCGACTCAGTTCAACTCCCGCTGTTGTCCGACCGGGAGCCGTGAGTGCCACTCAGTTAAGCCTACAAATACGATTTCGTTCCGGGTATTTCACACTTATCGCCGTGACAATTGGTCGCCCGTTCGATGGCCCCGAGGTCGGGCTCGTCGTCGTCGGACTCGCTCTGCCAAGTGTACTGAATCTGCCGCCCTGGGTCGATGACGAAGACGGCGGACCGAGCAACCTCACGGTGGTTGTCGATTTCATCGACGTTCTCGCGATTCGCGAACTGCCTCGACGGAGCCTATGTCGACGTCAGCCAGTCGTCCGGACAGTAGCTCACCGAGTTTGATTGCCGACTCCTCGTCATCGTCCTCGTCGGTCGGGTCCGACCAGTCCGGCGGTGTCGCGTAACTCCCCATATGGCTCGGTACAAGAGGTAGAAATAAATCAGTTTGGCCAGTCGTGCTCTGTTCCTGACTCGGGAACAGAGGCGAGCATCCGCGAGTTCGGCACCTTACCGACTCTCCCGCTGCTCCACTTTGTTCAGTTCGATGAGCAGGCGGAAGATCGCTTTCACCAGATTGGCGTCGACATCGAATCGCTCGGCGTTCTCGCCGGCGCGGTCCATAACGGCCTGTTCCTGCTGTTCGTCGGTCGTCGGTAGCCCCTGTTCGTCTTTGACCTGTGCAATCGTGTCGGCGACGTAGGTGCGTCGTGCAATGAGTTCGACGAGTTCGCGGTCGATGCCGCGGATTTCGTCGCGCAGTTCGTCCAGGGTCATGTCTTCGGGGTTTGCTCCCCCTTCGAGCGTCTCGTCTGTCATAGAACCTGTGTTCCCTCCGTCTGTGTCGTGGTCAACCACGTCTTGCCGTCGCGGGCGCCCCAGCGTTCGTGGATTTGTTCGAGTGCGTCGCGGTCACCAACTGCCGTAAAGCTCGGCCCGGTCCCGGAAAGCGACACGCCTGCGACGTCGTCCATCACCTCGACCATCGGGTCCGGCGAGAAGCCAAGTGCCGCACAGAACGCCAGTCCGTTGACTGTCATCGCTCGCGTGAACTCGCCGTCGAGTGCGAGTTCGGCGACAAGGTCAGCCATCGGCCTGATGTTTTGACAGCGGGCCACGTCGGCGTCGGCGCTGTAGGCGCGCTCCGGTGGCGTGTAGACCAGCACGTCCCAGTCCGGTTCTTCCCGAGCGAGAAGTTCGTCAGTTGTGTTGTCGGTGACGGTCACGCCACCGAGCATGCTGGCGCTGGCGTCGTCGAACGCGCCGGTTACCGTGACACCAACGTCACGAGCCACGTCGACACCGAGTCGACAGGCGTCTTCGCGAGAGAGTTCGTCGGTCACACCGAGTGCGTCGAGAGTCGCCATGACAGTCGCGTTGGCGGCTGCACTGGACGATTTGAGTCCCGAAGCCATCGGCACCTCGCTCTCCGTGTGGACCGTCCCGCCCTGGTTGTTGCCGTAGAACTCGACGACTCGTTCGACGCAGGCTTCGACAAGTCGCGTGTCCGCGTCGGGGTCCTCGGCGACGGTACCCGTGACGGCCTCGGAGCCGTCGAGTTCGACAGTCGCGGTGGTGTACTCGTCGATAGCGAACGCCGACCCGGTCCTGTTGGCGAGCGCGTTCAGAACCGTTCCGGCCGCCGGTGCCCGTGCCTGGCCCTCCATCGTGTCTGACTGTCCCACACGACCGTATTTACCTGTGGTGATTCCGATTGCCGACAACCGCAACCGACTTTCGCTCGCGTTGCCAACGGCGGGGCAATGAGCGATGACGTGGCGACCGGCGACGCTCCGGCGACCGACCAGCCGGAGTCAGAGACGCCAGCCGACGATCCAGCGGACACGTTGGCAGACGCCGACAGTCACGACGCCGCCAACGAAACGCACGGCGACTCGGTCCAGCCAGAGCCGACACCGCAAGCAGAAGCGCTGCGTCGCCAGCAGTTGTACGTCGGAGCCGGCGTCTCGGCACTGGCCGGCGTCGCCGTCGTCGTCGCCGGCATCCAGCAGTTCCCGGGCTTCTCGCTGCTCGTGTACCTCCTTTTCGGGATGGCGACCACGACGCTTCTGTTCGGCTTGCTCGTCGCCAGCATGTTCGCCAGCGCAGCGGAGTGACCGAAAGGGACGGCGTTTTCACTCGCCGCGTGTTACCGTCGGGTATGCACTCCCGTTCCGACGTTTCGCCGGACACGCTCCCCATCGAACTCACCGAGGACGGCATCGAAGTCGAGTATCTCGACGGCCGCGCAGTGTTCTACCGCGGCGTTCCCACCCCCGTCGAAGGGTCAGTCAAGACGGCCCCCGGAAAAGACACGCACGTTCTCGTGACAGACAAAAGCGAGACACAGGGCGTCCTCGTCTACGTCAACGAACGGAACACTGAAGACGCGATTCTCGAAGACACCGGTGTCGGTCGCGTCGTGCTCGACGACGGCGAAGAGACGACGGTGTTTCCCGGTGTCGCGGTCAGCGAGAGTGCGATGCGCATCGAGATCGACGCGGACACCGAGGCTGTCGACGGACGCGTCTTCGTCTTCGAGGAGGACGAACTCGGCGAGCGGTCGTTCGAACTCGTTCCTCCCGGGTCAACTGACGATAGCGATGCGGAGGGCGACAGCGGTGAAGACGGTGAAGACGACGTGGATTCCCAAGCGTAGCGTCGGACAGTGACGCTACTGAATGTAGGACGGACCCTCCGCGTCGCAGTTCTGTTCGTGTTGCCTGGCGTCCTCCTGTGAGTCGAACAACAGGCCACAGTGCTCACATTCGTACCACGTCATCTCGTCTCGCGTGGTCTGAGACACCATACCCCATACTGCGCTGTCGGGATGTATATGCGTTACTCCGGTGACGCTACCTGCTGTCGCTACTGACAACTGACCGAGCGGGTGAGTGTGACGGTAACGGCTGGACCAGTTGCAGTGAGCCGGATTGTCTCGTCACAACTCACCGACGTGAACGTTACAGTCTCGCGGTCACCGGGCGTGAGTCCGGTCGTGGTCGCGAGTGACGTCGAGCGGTCACCGACACGGACCTCGACGTTCGTAAACGAGGTGTCCGAGAACTGGTTCGTCACTGCAACTGTGAGATTCGTCGTCCCGTTGGTTACTCCCGACAGAGAGCGTTCCACGCCAAGCAGCGCGGTGTCATCCTCAGCGACCGACACCGTCACACTCCGGTCTGCTGTCGCCGAGCTGAATCCGCTCGTTCCGGTGGTGAGTGCGACCACCATAGCGATGGCACCGCAGACGACCAGTAGCGTCCGGACGTTCATTCGTCTCCCACCTCAGGCGGTTCCTCACGAGCGCCGAGTCGCATCCGGTAGTAGTTGTCGTAGAAGTGCCCAATAGAGGAGACCACCAGCGCCGCCACGAGGTAGACGCAGTACATCGACGGCGAGATGGCGGTAAACGGCGGGACGCCGAACCAGAGTCCCGCCAGACAGACGAGACTCAGTGCGGAGAGCCCCAGATAGTAGATACCCCAGGGAACGTCGCCACCAGTGAGCGAGTCGACGTAGAAGTTGGCGCTCGATGCCGCGTCGGTCAGTGCAACGACCCCCCGCTCTCTATCGAACTCGACGAACCCCTCGTCGGCCATCTTCGGGAGGTGGAACTGCCGGAGTGCGTTGCGAACGCGTTTTCGCTCTTTGTGGTCGAGTTCGTCGAGTCGCTTGTCGTTCTCCCAGCCGGCGACACACTCGGCGAGGTCGGAAATCGCTGCCCTGTTCCCAGGTTGCTGTTTCAGAAAGTGGATCGTGAAGCGGCGTCGCTGATTGCTCAGTACCTCAAGCGTCGTGTCCCGTGTGAACTCAGCACCGATATCTGGCGACTGGTTCGGATCTGGGTTTGCAGACTTGCTCATAGATTGGCTTGCAGCGATGCGGAGAGATTCGGAAGCGATACTCGTTCAACACTCGTGACATCCAGATATATTAGTAAACAGTAACAATTCGACTCAACAGTGACTCGGCGTGTGATCGATTAGTTTCTCGCTCTGAGAATATACCGTCATAGTCAGCCTGAACGTTCGTTCTGGTGGCTGTAGAGGCCGTTTAATCAGGAAAACCAAAACCGAGTTCAGTCGTTAGAATCTCGCGGTGTTCTGGTCGTTCAGGGGGTCTCTAACGGGAGTGGGCAGTCAAATATAGGATGTTTGCTACGCTGGCAGAGAGTGATTGTGTATGCTTCCCTGGCTGACCAGGGTGTCTATGTGACCTCTCCATAGACGCTATTCCTGGGTTACAAAGTCTCTCTCCGGGTTACAGAAGCTATTCATACCAAAGTGGGGGCTCCGTGATGGTCAGAGTGCGTGCCACCGACGGTTGGTCGGTCGCTGATGGCTCGGACGCGTGTCGGTGCGCAATCAAACGAGGGAGAACACAAATGCAACGACGCAAATTCTTGGTCGGAATGGGATCGCTCGCTGCCGGCGGGGCAGCTGCAATTGGTACTGGTGCGTTCACAAGCGCTACTACGGGAGAGCGTGATGTCGCGGTCAGTACTACGGATGACAGTGCTTCGTTCTTAGCGATTTATACGTCGGATTCTGATACGGCGGCTGATGATCCTGAGGGCACCAATCCTAACGGGCGGTACGCGAGTGAGACTGGTGACCCAGGAACCATCGAGCTCCACTTCAACGAGGACGCTAGAGGAACTTTCCCCACTGGAGACGGTGTCAACAAAGGGTCGGTTTATACCTTCGACGACGTGTTCAGAATCAGAAACGATGCTGCTGTCAACGGTGGCCCAACTGGGCCGACGGAAGTAGATGTCTGGTTGACGACGTCCGGGCTCCCCGGCGTGCAATTCTATGCCGAGGGCGATCCCGACGATCGACTTGAGGCGTCACTGTGGTCTCAAGGCGGCAAAAAGAGTAATTTCAATTCCGGCCAATCAGGTCTTCAAGTGGGAGTGAAAATCATCGAAGAGGACTACTCCGGGAACGATGTTTCCGGCACAATTACCGTCCACGCAGAAAAGTCACCTAGTAGTGTTCGTGACGAATAAATAAGATATACTCCGAGAGTGTCAAGAATAGTTTCCACACCGTGTCACGGAACTTCTCGGTGTGGTTTCTTCATGCGTTCGGGAAAGAACCAGTAGAGGAACTCCGGACCGCAACCGACGGCGCTATCCATTCTGCTTCGGAGACGGCTATCAACGAAACCCATCAAACAACTTTCCGACGCCCCTGTTTTATCCCCGTCCACCCCCTACCACTCACCATGAGTGACGACGTGCGGGAACTGCGCGTCGAGGGCGCGCGCAAACGCGACGCCGGGCGGGGAATCGCCAGACTCCCCGGTCACGTCCAGAGCGACCTCGGCATCCTCAGCGGCGACCCCGTGCTTATCGAGGGCGGAAACCTCACCGTCGCCAAAGTGTGGCCCGGCGACGACGACGGTGACGTCATCCGTATCGACGCCGACACACGCGCGAGTGCTGACGTTACTATCGGCGAGACAGTTACCGTCCAACGAGCGTCCGTCGAAGACGCGACCAGTATCGTCCTCCAGCCGGCCGACGAACACGCCAACGAATCGGCCTCGACAGAGGGACTGCGCCGACGCCTCGTCGACAGACTCGTCCGACCGGGCAAACGCATCCGCATCCAGGGCTACGGCGCGTACATCGTGACCGAGACCAGCCCGACCAACTCAGTGCGAGTAACACAGAGTACGACTGTCACGCTCCGTCCGGAGATCGCCGACGTGGAGAGCGCAACGCCGGACGGTGAGGACCGAAATCAGCCAGCGGCCGAGAGCGACACGGGAATCACATACGAGGACATCGGCGGGCTGGACGACGAACTCGACCAGGTTCGGGAGATGATAGAACTCCCACTGTCGGAGCCCGAACTGTTCACCCGCCTCGGCATCGACCCGCCGAAGGGCGTCCTGCTGTACGGTCCACCCGGAACCGGGAAGACGCTCATCGCCCGCGCCGTCGCCAACGAAGTCGACGCCTATTTCGATACCATCTCCGGCCCGGAGATTGTCTCGAAATATAAGGGCGAGAGCGAGGAACGACTCCGCGAAGCCTTCGAGGAGGCCGAGGCGAACGCCCCCGCAATTCTGTTCGTCGACGAAATCGACTCCATCGCCGGGGCGCGCGACGACGACGCTGACATGGAAAACCGCGTCGTCGCGCAACTGCTCACGCTGATGGACGGTCTGGAGGGCCGGGACGAGGTCATCGTCATCGGTGCGACGAACCGCGTCGACGCCGTCGACCCCGCACTGCGTCGGGGCGGGCGCTTCGACCGCGAAATCGAAATCGGGGTGCCGGACGAGACCGGTCGCCGCGAGATTCTGGACGTGCACACCCGCGAAATGCCGCTCGGCGAGGACGTGAACCTGGACCGCATCGCTGCCCGGACCCACGGCTTCGTCGGCGCGGACGTGGCGTCGCTGGCGCGGGAGGCTGGGATGTCAGCGCTTCGGCGGGATCCCGAGGACTTGCGTGTCGTCCGGGCCGACTTCGAGGCGGCGATGGCGAGCGTCGAACCGTCAGCGATGCGGGAGTACGTCGCCGAGTCACCGACCGAGACGTTCGACGACGTGGGCGGCCTCGACGACGTGAAAGAGCGCCTCCGTGAAGCCGTCGAGTGGCCGCTCTCGTACGGCCCGCTGTTCGAAGCAGCCGCGACGGACCCGCCCGCCGGCGTCTTGCTCTACGGGCCACCCGGAACGGGGAAGACGCTGCTCGCGCGGGCAATCGCTGGCGAGAGCGGCGTCAACTTCATCAGCGTCGCCGGGCCGGAGATTCTGGACCGCTACGTCGGCGAGAGCGAGGGAGCGATTCGAGACCTGTTCGAGCGGGCGCGACAGACCGCCCCCACCATCGTCTTCTTCGACGAAATCGACGCCATCGCAGCGGCACGCGGCGACACACACGAGGTGACCGAGCGCGTCGTCTCACAACTGCTCGCAGAACTCGACGCCGTCGCCGACCATCCGTCGCTAATCGTGCTCGCGGCGACCAACCGCAAAGACGCGCTCGACCCCGCGCTGCTCCGGCCGGGGCGACTGGAACAGCACATCGAGGTCCCAACGCCGGACAAGGCTGCCCGGAAAGAGATTCTCGAGGTGCATACTGCCGACCGACCGCTCGCCGACGACGTGGACCTAGATGCGCTCGCCGCCGAGACCGCAGGATTCTCCGGTGCTGACCTTGCTTCTGTCCTCAGAGTCGCGTCGATGCGTGCGATTCGAGAGGTCGCAGCGGATATCGACCCGGCAGAGGCCGTTGAACGGGCAGACGACGTGATGATTACAGCCGACCATATCGAGCAAGCGATGGCCGAACTCAGTGATAGTCGATAGACAGTCAGCGTCAGTCGATGGCAAATGCACGCCATCGGAATGTCCTGGCTCAATTATCCAACCTTCTCAGAGAGAACTATCTATAATCTTCCAAATCTATCTGAGATACGGTCTCCCAGACTCGCGTACGACAAACCCAGTCTGGCCATCAGATATATCACTGGCAGAACCTGAGGGAGGTGACGTGATATCGATTCTGCTGCAATCAACGCGAACGTATTCAAAAACACTTCTCGACGGAGGACGTGCGTGAATCGTCGAACCTTCGTTGCGACCACGGTCGGCGTCGGAAGCACGCTGCTTGCTGGCTGTTCCGGCGGCAGCGGCAACGGTGGCGACGACGACGGTAGTAGCGGTAGCGGCAGCGGCACCTTCCGACTACTGATTAGCGACCAGCCGGCAGCTATCAGTGATTTCGACTCGCTGGACGTGACCCTCTCATCTGCTCGCGTCTTCCGAGCCGAAGAGGACGAAGAGGTTACCACCGGTGCGATGACCGAAACCACAGCTGAAGGCTCCGAGTCGACAGCAGACGAAACTGAAGATGACGAAGACATTGAGGACGAAGAAGACGAAGACGAGGACAGTGAGGGGTTCGTCGAGTTCGACCTCGACAGTGCCACAGTCGACCTCACAGAGGTCGTCGGCGACCGAGCT
This sequence comes from Salinibaculum salinum, assembly GCF_037645885.1. Taxonomy (NCBI): domain Archaea; kingdom Methanobacteriati; phylum Methanobacteriota; class Halobacteria; order Halobacteriales; family Haloarculaceae; genus Salinibaculum; species Salinibaculum salinum. The sequence goes on from NZ_JBBENW010000005.1 coordinate 72,719, forward strand.
ATCTCAGTGCTGGACGGCGAACTCGAAGAAGGGCGGTACTCGGGAATCGAACTCAGCGTGGCCAGTGCAGAGGGCGTTGTCGACGGCGAGACTGTCGACGTAATGGTTCCGAGCAACCGACTTCGAATCGTCAAGCCCTTCGAAGTTGCTGCAGACGAGGAGCTGAGCTTCGTCTTCGACATCAACGTCGTGAAGAAGGGGCCGCGTAACGGCTACAACCTCCTCCCTGTCATCGGAAAGAGCGGCGTCGCGGGGATGGAGGTTGAGGTCGAAGAAGTCGAAAGCGGAGACAGCGACGACGAAGACAGCGAAGACGAGATGGGAACGCCAGGTACCACCGAAACGACTGCCTGACTGGGTAGGGTTCTCGCCCACGTGAAACGGAGACGACCTGTTTTGAAACTTTTTTAGCCGAGTTCCACGGTATCAGAGTATGGACGACCGCCGGCTGTCGACTCTCGGAACTGGCATCGGTCTCGTGTTCGGCGGCGCGATTGGGCTGCTCGTCGGCGTCATTCTCGGAACCGACATCGTGTCGCCGCTGAGCTACGGGACAGGCGGCGGTATCATCGTTGGAGCGCTCGCCGGGCGACTGGTTCGTGCGAACCGGGGCGAGGATGCCTTCGCTGTCCGGGTGGTTGGCGGCTGTGCGACGGTCGGGCTACTCGTCGGCGCTGGCGTCGGCGGCGTCAGCGCCTGGTCCGTCGATGCCAGCCTTACATCGGGCGCGGCTATCGGTGCTGGCGCCGGCCTCGTGCACGGACTCGTGGTCGGTGGGCTCCTGTTGTCGACGCTCGACCAAACTGCGTCAGTTACGGAGTAGTACGAGACACGGTACCGCACGCCATACATTTTTGTCGGCTGAGTACCAATTTCGACGGGTGTAGATTCATGACATACCAGCACTACATCGACGGCGACTGGACGGCCGGCCACGGCGGGGACACCTTCGAGAGTCACAACCCAGCAACTCGTGAAAGGCTCGGGGAATTTCCACGAGGGACGGGCGACGATGTCCGAGACGCAACAGAGGCAGCTGCCGACGCCTTCGAGGAGTGGCGCTCGCTGTCCTACATCGACCGCGCGGAGTACCTCTGGGAGATTTTCCACGAACTCCGGGACCGCCACCAGGAACTCGGCGAAATCGTCACGAAGGAGTGTGGGAAGGAGATTTCGGAGGGGAGGGCAGACGTGACCGAGGCGTGGCACATGGTCGAGTGGGCTGCCGGCAACGCCCGACACCCGCACGGCGATATCGTCCCCTCTGAAATTGCAGCGAAAGATTCCTACATGCGACGGAAACCTCGCGGCGTCGTCGGCTGTATCACGCCCTGGAACTTCCCCGTCGCAATCCCGTTCTGGCACATGGCCGTCTCGCTGGTCGAGGGCAACACCGTCGTCTGGAAGCCCGCCGAACAGACGCCGTGGTGTGGCCAGACAGTCGCCGAGATGTTCGACGACACCGGCATCCCGGACGGCGTGTTCAACCTCGTGCAGGGGTACGGTGACGCCGGTGCAGCCATCGTCGAGGACGACAGAGTCGATACCGTTCTCTTTACAGGGTCGGCGGAAGTCGGCCACAGCGTCGCCCGGAAAGTCGCCGACCAACCCGGGAAGAACACCTCCTGTGAGATGGGCGGCAAGAACGCCGTCGTCGTCACCGGCAACGCTGACATGGATATCGCACTCCACTCGGCGGTGATGTCGTCGTTCAAGACGACCGGCCAGCGCTGTGTCTCCTCGGAGCGACTGCTGGTTCACACCGACATCTACGACGGATTCAAATCCAAGTTTGTCGACCACGCCGAACGCGTCGCCGTCGGGAACCCGCTTGACGAGGAGACGTTCATGGGGCCGTTGGTCGATCACGAACAGGTCGAGAAGTTCCACGAATACGCCGCCATCGCACGCAAGGAGGGTGCGGAGGTGCTCGTCGACCGGTCGGAACTCCCCGAACGAGAGGTTCCCGACGGGCACGAGGACGGCCACTGGGTCGGTCCGTTCGTCTACGAAATCGACTACGACCCGGACCTGCGGTGTATCCACGAGGAAGTGTTCGGCCCCCACGTCGCCCTCATCGAGTATTCGGGTGGGATAGACCGGGCAATCGAGTTACACAACGCCGTCGACTACGGGCTGACCGGAGCCGTCATCAGCGAGGACTACCGCGAGATTAACCGCTTCCGCGACCGTGCAGAAGTGGGACTGGCGTACGCAAATCTCCCGTGCATCGGTGCAGAGGTCCAACTTCCGTTCGGCGGCGTGAAAAAGTCCGGACAGGGCGCACCGCACGCACGCGAGGCCATCGAGACAGTCACCGAACGGACGGCCTGGACGGTCAACAACAGCGAGGACATCGAGATGGCACAGGGGCTCTCCGCGGAGATCGAGACCCGTGAAGACTGACCGAAAGTAGAGACCGAGAGCGCGACCGAGACGAGGAGCCGACCGGACGGCCGTCCGGACGACCGCCGGGTCGGGGTGACGCCGTCGAGTTGGCCGGGAGCCCGCGAGGCCGTGCAGCGAGTTGGTTCGCCGGCATCGACGTGAAAAGCGCGTTTGCCGGCAACTGGAGGTGAGGCCCGACCGCAAATAAATGTCCCGCCCGCCGCCGGTGTTACCGCCGGTCACCCAGTGCCGGGAACTCCTCGCGACGCTCGGCGACTCTCGGCGGATCGAGTGTCGCCGTGACGAGTGTCGGATCGTCACTGGCACTCGCCAGCGTTGTTCCCCACGGGTCGTAGATTGTCGACCGACCGAGCAACGTTGCGTCGTCGAACTCCCCGACGCCGTTTGCCGCCGCGACGTACATCAGATTCTCGACGGCACGCGCCTTCGGAAGCAGCTTCCAGTGTTCGATGCGCGGATACGGCCACGCGCTCGGGACGAGCGTGAGTGTCACGCCCGCATCGACGAGCTGGCGGTACAGTTCCGGAAACCGAAGGTCGTAGCAGGTCGTCGTTCCGATGGTAAAACCCTCGAACTCGACAGTGCCGACGGACTCACCCGGCGTCAACAGCTCCTGTTCGGCCGAGTCGTACCCAAAGAGGTGGTGTTTCCGATAGACTGCACGTCGGTCGCCGGCCCGGTCGAGAAAGACAGCGGTGTTGGCAAGACCATCGTCAGCAGGCGTCTCGAATCCCGCCGCTGCCGAAGCAGCGAGATCTTCGACGAAACTGCCGGCGAGCACGGCCACGTTCTCGGCTGCAGCCGTCTCGGCGATCGTCGTCAGCGTCTCGCCGTCGAGTGGTTCCGCGCTCCGGGCGTAGCTATCGAAGGCGAAGTAGCCGACGGTGAATAGCTCCGGAAGGACGACGAGATCCGCACCGTCCGCTGCCGCGCGTTCGATGGCAGCACGCGCACGCTTGACGTTACGCGTTTTCTGTGCAGCGTCGATGGCTATCTGTGCGAGCGTTACCTGCATCTCAGGAATTCAGGTCGTCGTCGAGCGCCGTTTCGAGATTGTCGAATTCCGCTTCCATGTTTCGCTTGAAAAAGCGCTCGACCCCGGGCACCTTCCCGTCGACGATAAATCGGTTGGTCAATTTCGTCCCGCCGTCGACCTCTTCGAGTTCGTGTTCGCCCACGACGTGCATCACCTTCGACTTCCCGACGAACTCGACGTACGTGGGCGGTTCACGGACTCGTTCCTCGGTTTCGACGCGAATCGTCCGGTTGATGACCGGAATCGGGAGCTTGATGTGCCAGACGGCGTGTTCGTCGTCGACGACTTCGAACTCATCGACGACGCTAATCGGTCGCGCGCGTTTCTCTGGGTCAGCGATAAACGCCCAGACATCTTCGATGGGTGCCTGCACCTCGACGACTCGCTCGACCCGTACTGTCATGACTGTGATTTTCGGGACAGGCGTAAAAAAACTCGCGTTAAGCCTGCGTGACGCGCCAGGTTGTCGAGCGAGCACGACCCCACTTTTCGATTTCGACCTCCTCGGTTTCCTCTGCGAGCTTCGGAAGGCGAGCACCGACCTGCTTCGACGTGAGCCCGAGCTGTTTGGCGATGTTCTTCGACCGGAAGTAGCTCTCCCCGCGCGAGACGCTCTTGCGAAGATACTCCAGAATACGACGGTCCTCCTCGCTCAGGTCAGTCATTACTCGTCTGTTGGTGCTTCAGGCTCTTAACGGTTTATCTCCGTTCAGTTGTCGAACATATGCAAGACGGCGATAGCGAGGCCGCCACCGACCATCGCGACGGCGAAGGCTACTCCAGAGTATATCTGCATCTGGGTGTCACCGTTCAGTGCGTAGAGGTACGACGTTGCGAGCATGCCGAGCGTCCCGAGTAACGCGATGACGGCGAACGTCAGGGACAGCCCGAGACTCTTGTCCGAGGCCTGCTTCGTCTCTGCCATACTCACCCGTTTTCCCGTTCGGTACTTATGTCATGCGACTCCGTGTCGGTCACCGGGCCACAGCGTATATCAGCGTCCAGATTTTCTGTCGCGGTATGGGAATAGGACGGATACTGAAGTACCTGGGTCTCGGCGTCGGGGGACTCGTGGCTTTGCTTGGGGTTGCGTATGTCTTCGGGTTCGTCGGCGTGCCGCAGGTCGAATCCATCGACAACCAGTTCGGCGAGGTGAACAACTCGACGAGCGAGATACAGACGACGATTACCGTCAATAACCCGAACCCAATCGGCATCTCACTCGGTGGGACGACGATCGACTACACTGTCGACATGAACAACATCTCAATGGCGACCGGACAGAAGAGGGGAATCGCGATCGGGTCGGGCAACTCGACTGTCGACCTCGTCACGTACCTGGACAATACGAAGATTCCGGCGTGGTGGTACACGCACATCCAGGGCGGTGAGCAGAGCGACCTCTTCGTCGACGCGACCGTCTCTCACAACACGCTGGGGTCCCGCGACTTCCAGACGAGCAAATCCATCGAGACGAACATTCTCGGTGCGTTCAACTCGACGGAGACGCGGCCCGTCAATGCCGATTCGTCCCTCGTCTCGGACCCGGTGCTGTACATCAACGAGACGAGCGGCAGTTACGGGTCGGAACTGACCCGCGAACAGACACCAATCGACCTCGGCTTTACTGTTTACAACCCCAAGCCGTACCCCTACGTCGTGACCCGGGTGGATTACACCATCTATATGAACAACATCACCGTCGGAGAGGGAAGCAACGAGCGCAACTCAGCTATTCCACCATCTGCGACGGAGACCATCAACGCAAACACCGTCATCCAGAACGATCGCCTCGACGAATGGTGGGTCTCACACCTCCAGAACAACCAGACGACGGATCTCTACGTCGATATGCAGGTCGTCGTCGAAGCTGACACACCAGCTGGAACCACTCCAGCAATCACGATCGACACGGACGCGCTCGACTACCGCGATACCATCGAGACGGACGTCTTCGGAAACAAAGAGAACACGGGCGACGGCAGTGACGGAAATACGACTCAGGCGGACGACGGAACCGTGACGAACGGCGACGAGAGTGTGACAGCAACACCAAGCGACGACAGCAGTCAAACGACGACAGCAGAACAGAGTCCAACGCCGACATTGACTTCGACCCCAACCCCAACAGCCACGGCTGAGGACGACGACGGCGGCCTCCTCTCTACGTGATGCTGATGTGGTCGGATTCCTCGTCGAGCGCGAGGTTGGTCGCGATTTCGGCGTTTCGAACGGCGTACTGAGCGGTTTGCTGGAGGCTTACGAGGACTTCTCGCACCTGAAGTAGCTGCTCGTTGTCCATCTCCGGCAGGTCCGAGAGAATCTCCTTCTCGCGGTCGCTGATTTCGGCAAACTTCTCGCGGACTTCGATAGCGGTATCGTAGTCCCGGTCGACGACAGCCTCGACGGCGAGTTCGGTAATCTCGTTGACCTGGTCAGTGAACTCCCGGATGCGGCGCATCGTCCCGGATTCGACGTTGAGCGCGTTGTTCTCCGCTTCCAGCGCGATCTCTGCGATGTCCTCGGCGTTGTCCGCGGTCAGTTCGAGGTTCTTCGCCAGCGAGCGGTAGCCGATAAGCGGGAAGCCATCGTTGAGCCCGACAGAGCGCGCGAGGTTAGGGTTCTGGTAGGCCGTGAAGATGAGCCGAAGAAGCAAAACGAAAATCTTGTTGGCCTGTCGTTCCCGGTTGAGGGCGCGCTGGGCCAGGTCCGGATTGTTGTGTGCGAGCGCCTTGACAGCCTCGTTTCGCATCGTACTCCCGGTCGACTCCAGACGCTCCATGAGATTGTCGAGCGTGAAGTCTTCGGGGTCGACCGAGCACCGGATCGCGATGCTCTCGGGCGTCTCCTCGATGACCCCCAGCCCCATCAGCTGCGTCTCGGCGTTGTAGACGGCGTTGATGTGCGTGCTTTCGAGGGTCTCACCCTCGGCAGCGTCGACGTGGATGATGCGCCGACCGAGGACGTACTGCGCGACGATTGCCCGCTCGACGGCGTCCGCGTCGAGCCCAGTCGCGCGTATAATAGCCTCCGACTCCTCGGCGGTGACTGATTCTGGCATCACCGTCAACGTTCCCTTGCCACCGATCCGAAGCGAGACCTCGTCACCCTTATCGACGTTCTGGGCCTGTGCCCACTCGGCCGGTAACGTCATCGCCAGCGTCGACGGCCCGAGCCGCTGGACTTTCCTCGTTTCCATACCGATAAGAAGCGCGGCGCGAACCTTAATCTTGTCATTATTACCTTAGTGTCATGGTCGTTCATGCACCATACTACAGTAGAGGTTATACACCGTGACAAACGATAACTTCTCAAACCAGTTCGATGAGTCGGCGCTCGAACCGACCGACACGGACCCGGTGCCACCCGCGGAGGCTCTCGTCGAGTTCCTCGTCGCCGGTATCCGTCCGGAGAGCACCGATGTCGTCGAGTTTGCGACGAGAGGCGACGATTTCGACCGACGACTGCTCGATGACTGCGGGCGAGATCTGCTGGTTGCCGCGACCGAAGACAAATCCCTGGCCGCCGATTGGCGAGACGACGACGACGTTTCGGTCGCCGAGTGCGTCGAGGATGTCCGATTCTGCACCGTCGCGTACCAGCAACTCCCCGTCGCGCCACACGTCGACGCCGAGTGGCGTCCCATCGATGCCCAGTTCGGCTTTGATTTCACCGACGGTACTCCCCGGCCCGAGAATGTAGGTCACACCGTCCTCCATGTCATCGACGAATCCCTCGGCGATGCCGCCGACGCTCCCGCTGGCGAGTTGCTTGCTCGACTGGCGTTGCTCTGCGACGGGGACCGTCGCTATCGCCCGCAACTCGGTCCGAACCTCGCCCTCACGGTAGTCGTCCTCGTCGATATCGTTGACTTCAGCCCGGGTGGTTTGCTCGAACGTCGCTGCCACGACGCCGGCCGCACGGGGCGAGACTGCAAACACAGCCGAATAGACTTTGACACCCGCTGGAACGCCGAAAATCGGAGTCTCGTCGTCCAGGTCGGAGAGCGTCTCGGCCACGTCGACAGCCGTTCCGTCACCACCGGTAAAGAGGACGATGTCGACGTCGTGGTCGACGAACGCTCGGACCGCAGCCCTGGTGTCGGCGGCGCTGGTCGTTCCGGTCCCACCGCTGGGAACGTCGACGATAGCCGGGTCGAAGCCGGTGTCGCGGGCAACGTCTTCGCCCATCTGCCCAGGGGCGGTGACGAGTTCGACATCGACGTCTGTGTCAGCCAGTGCATCGAGCGCGTCACGAGCGCGGTCGGGCGCGCGTGGTTTCGCCCCGCGAGCGCGGGCTTGCTCGACTTTGTCGTCGGTCCCTTTCAGACCGACGCGCCCCCCCATTCCCGCGATCGGATTGACGACGACCCCTATGCGGCGCATACACACGGTTGAGCGGGTACGATGAAAAGCAAACCGGAACGTCTTAACCGTCGCCACTTCGAACTGCCGAGTATGAGTGTGCTACTGGCGCAAGCGAACGAAACGGCTGTGCAGGGTTCCGTCATCGATGCCGCTGGGTGGATTATCCTCCTCGGTGGCGTCCTTCTGACCGCGTTCTGGCTTCGCTCGCTCGCGCGATAACTGCGACTTACTCCGGTAATTCGACTCGCTCGGTGAGCCACTGCTTGGCATCACCGACAGCCTGTTCGTCTTCGCCCCGAATCTTCAGTCGGACAGTCTCGCCGGGATAGCTGCCGACTGTGACGCCGAACCGTTCCTGAACGTCGATGAGCCGCTGGATGAGCGCGCTCTCGGGTTCATCGGCCTCGATGGTTGCAGTGAAGCGGTCGGCACCGGTGAAGTCGTCGGCAATCACCTCGAACATCCCCTTCATTTCATCGGGAACACCAGGAAGGACGTAGACGTTACCGATGGCACAGCCCGGCGCGACGCCGTTGGGGTTCCGGATGAACTCTCCGCCTGCCGGGAGCGCTGCGGTTCCCTCGGCCAGGTCCTCGCGGGTGTATCCACCCTCCTCGGCGAGCCACTGGAGTGCGGCCTCGTTCTCTTCGAGTTCGCTGCCGAACGCGGCAGCCACGCCGTCCATCGTGACGTCGTCGTGCGTCGGGCCGACGCCGCCAGTAACGATGACGGCGTCGAACTCGGCACGCTGTTCGTTCACCAGTCGAGCAATCTCCTCTACTCGGTCCGGGACGACCGTGACGCGGTCGACGTCGACACCGCGGTCGGCGAGCTGTCGGCCCAGCCAGGCGGCGTTCGTGTTGACGGTGTCGCCGGCGAGAATTTCGTCACCGACGGTGACCAGCGCGACGCGCATATCTGTCCCTCGGGCCGGAGCGTAAAAGCACCACCGGCTCCCATGACGGCCGCGACTACATCCCCGGCGGCGGGCCGTCATCGCCGAAATCGTCGTCGTCGTAGTCGATGTCGATGTCGATCTCCTCGCGCTGGGACTCCAACCCCCGAATCTGACGGAAGTAGTAGAGTCCGCCGACAGTCCCGACGAGCAGGGCGATAATTGCCAGTGCGGCAAAGATTAGCAGGTCGCGTTCGAGATAGTACCGGGTGTTGATAGTCTCGTCAGAGAGGTTTCCCCACCGAACGGTCATCCGGTCGTTCTCGACCGTACTGTTCCAGTTCCCGGGACTGACCTGCGAGAGCAACGGGATACCCACGCGTGCACCGGGCGGCAAGATGACCTCGTGTGACCCCTCTATGAACACTGGCGTGCTGAACTGCTTCCCGCTTCGTGATGCAGTGTACGCGACTTTCCCGCCCGCTTCCGGGACGGAAATCTGTGTTTTATCGCCGTCGCGGGTCGCCGAGAGGTTACCGTGTGACGCGTTGACTACTGTTCCGTTCTCGTACCGGTACTGGAGAGCCCGCAGATTGACCGGATTATCGCCTTCGATCGCGTCACGTTGCCAGACTTCGACGGTTTCGTTCGACACGTTGACCACAGTCGCGTACGACGACCGAGAGATGTTGAACGTGGCATCCGCCGACGTGTCCCAGTCGTAGGTTGCCTGTTCGTTTAGCTGGTCCTCGGGTATCTCCGAGGAGCCAAAGCCACACCCGGCTAACGCCGCGGCGAGCACGAGCGCACCGAGCGCGAGCAGGTGTTTGCGTCTCATGGGACGACACAGAGCAGCTCTGCGGGGAGGTACTCGCCGACGCTGGCGAGCAGTCCCGGTGGGTCGGTCCCTTCGCGGCAGACGACACTCTGTTCGAGCAACCCCAGTCGCTCGACGGTCACGATGTCCTGGGCGTGGCCGGCGCGGTTGATTGTCGCCCGGACTTCCGAGCGCGTCGCGCTGTTGATGTTCAGCCGACCGGTCCCACGAGTCCACTCGTAGAGACGGTCCTGTTCCTCGTCGGCGAGTCGCGGCGGGTCACCGGCGACGAATCTGAGCGGCATGTGCTGAACGAGTCCGAAGCGAGTCCGAATCTGTTCGGGCGACCCCTGGCCGAGTCCCAGCTGGTCGGCAGGAATCCGCACGCGCTGGCCGGCATCGAGGACGAAGCCATCGTCATCCCACGATTCGAGCGTGCCGACGTGGACCTCACCGTCGTCCAGGTGAGGGGTGATCTCTCCCCACTCCTCGCGGAGCAGGTTCCGTGCGACGACGGCGTCGTCACCCTCGACGGTGACCGTCGGGAAGTCGTCGTCGCGGTGACCGACCTCGAAGGTAACGTCAAGCCCGTCGAGCGTGTTGGCGACCATCGATTCCAGACCGTCGAGCGCGCGGTCGCGGGCGTCCCCGGCGACGTACACTTTGGTAGCGAGTACGACCATCAGATTTCGGCGCTTGCCGTCTCCACGTTGAGTTCGTCACGCAGTTCTTCGATACGCGTTTCCATCGCCTCTACGAGGCGGGTGTTCTCGAGCGACTGGAGTTCGCTTCCGCAGTCGGGACACTGGAAGCCAAAGTCCATCGCCTCGCCGAACTCGAAGCGGATGCCACACTCCTCACAGAGGTAGAACTCGTGGTTTCGCTCGTACTCCCGGCGGTTCTCCAGCGCGGTGAGCAGGCGGTACATCTCGGATTCGAGTTGCTCGGGTATCGCGTCGTACTCGAAGGTCCACAGATAGGTGAGCCACCCCGAGTCCTCGTCACGGAGTCGTCGGTACGTCGCCAGGTCGTTCTCGTAGAGAATGAAAAGCGCCCGGCGAACGTCGTTGAGTTCGAGTCCGAGTTCCTCGGCAAGTTCCTCGTCGGTCACTTCCCCGTCCGGGGGCGCTGCCGCGACTGGCATACCCTTCGGGCCGACGAGTTCGTGGAGGTACTTCTGTATCACAGGATCCTCCAGGAGTTCCTCAAAAGCCATTACGGTAACAACCGGGTGTGACGTGGTTAAAACCATCGGGATGACCCCGTCCGCCGATTCGACGCAGAGAACTCACTCGCGCTCTTCGACGCGCTTGCCCTCTGCCTGTGGAACGACTTCTCGGTCAGCGTCTTTCCACTCGCGGTCCAGTTCCGCCCCCTCGAACAGTCGGTCCAGAAACACGGCCAGCGACGCCACCTCTGAGTGTGGCTGGTTGGTCACGCCCACGTTCCAGTCTGCAGCGTCGTAGACGTCCCACGCGACTTTTTCCGCGCCAACGACGACGAGCAGCGGATCGCCGCCCTCGTGGCGCTCCCGAATCTCCCCGTCGACTTCCTGGACGGGGAGGCCGTACATCGTCAAGTGGGCGATTGCACCGCCCCAGCGGTCGAGACAGGCCATCGGCTCGTCGGTCGTCTCTACCTCGAAGGGACCGCCGAATCGGTCGGTGATGTCGACGATTGTATCCGCACGACTCGCCCCCTCCTGGGCCAGAATGACGCGGTCGGCACCGAGTGCGCGCGCTGTCAGCCCGACATGGGTCGTCATCCGCTCGTCTCGGCCCGGCCGATGGCCGAGACGGAGGACGGCGACTTCCGGTGTTCCCTGCATACCCACCATCTCGGGGGCGGACGGTTAGGTGCTTTCGGACGACGTTGTCGAGGAGCGTCTCCTCCGACAACTCCCGGTTCGAACTCACACGATTGTGACCGGAATATCCGTTCCGTGGAGCACCCGTTCGGTCGTGCTGCCCAACAGAACCGTTTTGAACGACGAGTGGCCCCGCTCGCCGATGTATACGGTATCGATATCGTGTGCATCGATGTACGCGAGAATCTGCTCGCCGGGTACACCCTCCTCGAGAGCGGTCCGCAGTTGGACGCCTGCATCTTGCGCGCGTGTTTCTATCGCTGCGAGTGCCTCCTCACCGATTTCTCGGAAGTTCTCGCGGACCTCGTCGGGATTGACGATAGCGTTGTCGTAGGCTGTTCGCGTCTCGATGACGTAGAGCGCGTGCAGCGTCGCCCCGTAGCGAGCCGCGACATCGATTGCGTGAGTCGCTGCCCTGGTGGCGTGGTCGCTCCCGTCGGTCGCGGTGAGGATGTGCTCGTACATGAGTGACGTGAGAACCCCCACGGAGTAAAACATCTGGTCGGCCACCTGGGTCGCTCGCTGAAACGTTCGTCAATTCCGGTCGCGCTGGCGCTCGCGCGGGTTTTTCACGAACTTCCGGCCGTTCAGCCGCTTCTTGTCACCGCTTGCGGTCGCAATGAGTAGTTCCGGCCCTTTGTGACGCATCTCGGTGACATCCATTACCGTCTCGAACGACCAGCCTTTCACGCGGGCCAGCCCCTCGTCATCGAGTTCGATGAAGGTACGGGGGGTCTTCTGACTGCCGAGCGACCACTCCTTGTCACCCAGTTCCATGGTCTCGCCCTCGATGCGCCCCCACTTGAACACGCAGCGATACTGCGTCCGTGGCTCGTCGGCCCGGTCGTGGTCAACGCGCGTCCCCTCCTCGAAGTCGAAGCCACAGTGGTCGACCCACTTCTCGAAGTGGTCGTGGTCGAACTGCTTGCTCGTGGCACCGTTGCGCGTCTCTCGCGTCCAGATGATGTGCGATTTCGATGGCTTCCCGCGAAACGAGCCGTTCGTCACAATTTCAACTCGACTGTCCCCGCTGATAAGCGTAATTGCCCCAGATTGACAGACAACCTGGAGCGTCGACCACCGACTGGGAGCGTGCGGACCGGACGATTATAATGGTGGCCGAGCAAGTAGCACCTGATGAATCTCGAAGACCATGCCGAGGAACTCGCCTCCGACCTCGGCGTTGACAAATCGGAGGTCAAAGACGATCTGGAGAACCTCGTCTCCTACAGCGTGCCGATGGACGAGGCAAAGCAGAGTCTCCGCCGGAAGTACGGCTCCGGCAGCGATTCCGGTGGTGGCGGTGCGCCACCGAGCAAAGACATCGCCGACGTGACGACCGACGACGGCAGCGTCTCCGTGACCGCCGTCGTCCTCACGGTCGGCAAGCGCTCGATTCGTTACCAGGGCGACGACCAGGTGATTCTGGAGGGCGAACTCGCCGACGAGAGCGGGAAAATCTCCTACACCTCTTGGGAGCAGTTCGACATCAAGCCCGGCGACACCGTCAGCATCGGCAACGCCGGCGTCCGGGAGTGGGACGGCCACCCCGAACTCAACCTCGGCGAGAGTACGAGCGTCGAACCCATCGACGAATCGCTCGACGTGCCCTACGACATCGGCGGCGACGCTACGCTCACCGAACTCGAACCGGGAGACAGGGGCATCAACGTCGAGGTGACTGTCCTCGAATCCGAGTCGAAGGTCATCGACGGCCGCGACGGGGAAACAGAGATTCTCAGCGGCGTGCTGGCCGACGAGTCGACACGGCTCCCCTTCACGGACTGGGACCCACACCCCGAACTCGTGGAGGGCGAGTCCGTGCGAATCGAAGATACGTTCGTCCGGGAGTTCCGCGGCGTCCCGTCGGTGAACGTCTCGGAGTTCTCGACCGTCGAACGGCTCGACCGGACTATCGAAGCGCCCGAGACGGCACAGCGGCTCTCGATTCGCGACGCCGTCGAATCGGGCGGTCTCTTCGACGTGGAACTGGTCGGCAACATCCTCTCGATTCGCGACGGCTCCGGTCTCATCGAGCGGTGCCCGCAGTGCAGCCGCGTCGTCCAGAACGGCCAGTGTCGCAGTCACGGCGACGTCGAGGGCGAGGACGACCTGCGGACGAAAGCCATCCTCGACGACGGAACGGGGACAGTAACGGCCATCCTCGACGAAGACATCACCGAAGACGTCTACGGCGGCGACATCGAGGCTGCGAAGGAACACGCCCGCGAGGAGATGGACAAGGAAGTCGTCGCGGATACCATCGCCGACCGCATCGTCGGCCGGGAGTACCGTATCCGCGGCTCGCTCAGCGTCGACGAGTACGGCGCGAACCTCGAAGCGTCCGAGTTCACGGAGAGTGAGGACGACCCCGTCGCGCGTGCCGAGGCGCTGCTCCAGGAGGTGACGACATGAGCGAGAGCGAGCAAAGCGGTGCCGGCCGCCGCGAAGTCGCCTACCGGCTGTTCGCCGCTGAGTTCGACGACGCGGACTTCTCGTACTCCGAGAGCGACGAGGAGCGCGCACCCAACTACGTCATCACGCCGACGGGCGCGCGTGTGAACCGGCTGTTCGTCGTCGGTGTCCTCACCGAAGTCGAACAGGTCAGCGAGGACGTCTTGCGCGCTCGCGTGGTCGACCCGACGGGTGCGTTCGTCCTCTACGCCGGCCAGTACCAGCCAGACGAACAGGCGTTCCTCGACAGTGCGGAGACGCCGATGTTCGTCGCGCTGACCGGGAAAGCCCGCACCTTCCAGCCGGACGACTCCAATCAGGTATTCACCTCGATCCGACCGGAGAGCATCAGCGAAGTCGACGCCACGACGCGGGACCGCTGGACGGTCCAGACCGCAGAGCAAACCATCGACCGCGTCGGCCACATGGCGACGGCGCTCTCGCTGGATGTTCGCGGTGACGACCTCCGGGCGACGCTCGAAGACAACGGCGTCGACGACGGGCTGGCCGCCGGCATCCCGCTGGCTATCGAACACTACGGGACGACCGGTGCGTATCTCTCGGCGCTCCGCGACCTTGCGGTCGACGCTGCCCGTCTCGTCGCCGGCGAGGTAGACGAAGTGGAACCGATGTCGCTCGACCCGGACCAGGGTGACGACGGCGACCTGCAGTCGCTGGCTGACACCGACGTAGACGTGTCCGTGTCGGCTGACGGTGACACCGGTGAGCCAACGGAATCGGACAGCGAGGAAGCCACTTCGACCGAACCAAAGACGGTCGATACGTCGACGGAGACAGCGGAAGCCGAGAGCGACGCCGAACCGACCGACACGACAACGACGACGGACACCGTATCGGAGACTACCGAGGTGGACGCGTCAGAGACGCCAACGGAGGACGACGCGGCGACAGCAGAGACGGCGACAGACGCGACCGCTGAAGCACCGACCACAGAAACAGCGACGGACACCGCAACCGAGACTGCCGAATCGGAGCGTGTCGAGACTGAGACCACCGAACCAGCGGCAGCCGCCACGCCCGGAGGGTCGGAAACTGGTGTAAGAGAGTCCAGTGCTGGCGATTCGGGAACGCAGACGACAGCATCGTCCGACGACACGGACGCCGGTGCGGACACCGAAGGCGACGATATCGGTGACTTCGAACCCGGAGAGTTCGAACTCGACGAGGACGAACGAGAGGAAATCGAGGAGGAGTACGGCACCGAGTTCCAGAGCGGAACGGACGTGCCAGACCCCGGTGAATCAGACATCGAGACGCCCGACCCGGAAGAACTGGCCGAAGCCGAGCCCGTCGAAGAGACGGCAGAAACCGCTGAAACGGCCGAAGCAGACACGGAGTCCGAGCCGGAACCCGAATCTGAAGCTGCTGACACCAGCGGAGACGAACCGGACGACGCTGCCGCGGAGTCAGCCGAGGATATCGACCTCGGAGAAGTCACCATCGAAGTGATGGAAGATCTCGACGACGGCGACGGGGCCGACCGAGAGACACTCGTCGAGACGCTGGTCGACCGCTACGACATCGACCCCGACGACGTGGAAAACGCAATCCAGAACGCGCTGATGGACGGCCGGTGTTACGAACCCGACGACTCGACTGTCAAACCGATTTGATGTCGGTCGAACCGGTCCCGGATTCGCCCGCCGCCGTCGTCGACTGTGACGACGAACGCGCACTCGTAGTCGCCGACTTCCACGCCGGTATCGAAGTCGGACTCCGGCGGGAGGGTGTCGAACTTGACAGTCGTGCCGACGAGCGCCGCGAGCAACTGCTCGGACTCTTGGACCGGACGACATCCGGCCGACTGGTCTTTCTCGGTGACCTCGGCCACGCAATCGGCAATCCGTGGGACGATGAACGCCAGGAAGTCGACGAGTTGCTCGCCGCCGTTACCGAGCGCGTTCCGGTGACGCTCGTGAAAGGCAACCACGACGGAGATATCGAGGCACGAGTCGAAAAGTTCGAAGACGTGACACTCACACCGGGACACGGCACGAGACTCGGTTCGGTCGGCTTCGCGCACGGACACACGTGGCCGAGCCCCGACGTACTGGACGCGGACATTCTCTGCTCCGCGCACGAACACCCGGTCGTCAAACTCGAAGACGAGGTCGGGGGCGGTCGCGTCGAGCGCGTCTGGCTCCGCGGGGACTGCAACACCACGCCGTTCGAAGAGTTTCACGACCGCAAAATCGACGGTCCGAACGAACTCGTCGTCTTCCCCGCGTTCAACGATCTCTCTGGCGGGACGTGGGTCAACGTCGACGGGCAGGAGTTCCTCTCGCCGTTTCTCCCCGATGCACTCGCCGACGGACAGGCGTATCTGCTCGATGGCACTCGACTCGGCCGGTACGACACCGTCTGAGCGGATTCATTACGGCCAGGATTTAAATATCAGTACGTGACCAGCACAGCCCATGCACTGACAGTCGATCCCCGGATGGGCCGCGATAGTGTGACACACCATTCGGGAACCGCGCGCAAGCAGTGTCGCCTGTTCGCAACCGTCCCGACGGGCTTAATCGGCTTAGCCACCAACAGCGGGTGATGACAGACGGTGAGGCCGCATCGGGACCAGCGGCCTTCGCCGCGCTCGGGTCGACTGTCCGGGCTGCCCTCTCCGAGCGTGGATTCGACACGCCAACTGCACCCCAGCGAGTGGCGATACCGCCGCTTGCGGACGGCGAGAACGCCCTCGTCGTCGCACCGACGGGCAGTGGCAAGACCGAGACTGCGATGTTACCGGTCTTCGATGCACTGGCTGACGAGGACCGGTTCGGCATCGGCGCGCTCTACATTACGCCGCTCCGGGCGCTGAATCGCGATATGCGCGAGCGACTGGACTGGTGGGCCGACACACTGGACCTCGACGTGGACGTTCGCCACGGCGATACCACCGACTACCAGCGCCAGCAACAGGCGAACGACCCGCCGGACGTACTCGTCACGACGCCCGAAACGCTCCAGGCGATGCTAACGGGGAAGAAACTCCGGCGAGCGCTGGAGGACGTCAACCACGTCGTCGTCGACGAGGTTCACGAACTCGCCACCTCCAAGCGCGGCGCACAGCTCACAATCGGGCTAGAACGGCTTCGGGAACTGTCTGGACCGTTCCAGCGTGTCGGACTCTCTGCGACGGTCGGAGACCCAGACGAAGTCGGGCGATTTCTCACTGGCAACCGCGGCTGTGAAATCGTCGAAGTGGACGAAGGCACAGCCTTCGACGTGGACGTCCGTTGCCCGATAGTCACCGACGAGGACGAGCGTCTCGCGAGCGAACTCGTCACGCAGGCGGACGTGGCCAGTCACGTCCGCGTCATCGACGAACTCGTCACCGACCACGAGTCGACGCTCGTGTTCGTCAACACCCGTCAGACCGCCGAAGCACTCGGATCACGGCTGAAGAAACTCGGCACCGACATCGGCATCCATCACGGCTCGCTCGCCAAGGAAACTCGAATCGAGGTCGAAACCCAATTCAAATCCGGCGAACTGGATGGGCTGCTCTGTACGTCCTCGATGGAACTGGGCATCGACGTGGGTCACGTCGACCACGTCGTCCAGTACAACAGCCCCCGACAAGTCTGTCGACTCCTCCAGCGCGTCGGCCGCGCGGGTCACCGCCGTGATGCAGTCTCGTCGGGGACTATCGTCACCAGCCATCCCGACGACGTAATGGAGTCGCTGGTCATCACACGCCAGGCCCATGCTGGTGAGGTCGAACGTGCCGATATCCACTACGGCAGTCTCGACACCGTCGCCAACCAGATTGCCGGGCTAGTGATGGACTTCGGCGAGATCGGCGCGATGAAGGCCTACGATATTGTGACGCGAGCCTATCCGTTCGAAGACCTCTCGAAATCAGCGTTCAAACAGGTGATTCGGGAACTCGCCGGCAATCGCGTCGTCTGGCTAGAAGAAGACGAGGACCGACTGGAGAAGCGCCAGGGGACCTGGCAGTACTTCTACCAGAACCTCTCGATGATTCCCGACGAAGCCACCTACGACGTGGAAGACGTCGCCAGCGGGAAACAGGTCGGAACGCTCGACGAGCGCTTCGTCGTCAACTTCGCAGCACCTGGTGAAATCTTCATCCAGCGCGGCGAGATGTGGCGTATCACCAACATCGACGAGGAGGAGGAAATCGTGACGGTGTCGCCCATCGAAGACCCCGCCGGCGAGGTCCCCTCCTGGACCGGTCAGGAAATCCCCGTCCCCAGCCAGGTCGCACAGGAGGTTGGCGAGTTACGCGGCGTTGCCGGCGACCAGCTCCGAGACGTGCCGAAGGCGGCCGTCTCCCGTGACGTCCAGCACCGCTACGACGCGGAGACGGCAACCATCGAATCGGGACTCGGTCCGCTGGCGGACCACGCCGACACCGACGCACCCATTCCGACGGACGACCGGATTCTCGTCGAGTTTAGCGGCCGCGCCATCGTCGTCAACGTCTGTTTTGGCCACAAGGTCAACGAGACGCTCGGTCGACTGCTCTCGGCACTGCTTGGCCAGCAGAGTGGCTCGTCAGTCGGGATGGACGTCGACCCGTACCGAATCGAACTGGACGTCCCACGGGGCATCACGGCTGGCGACGTCGTCCGGATTCTCCGGGAGACGGACCCTGACCACGTCGAACACATCATCGAACTCAGCCTGAAAAATGCCGACGCACTGAAGTTCAAACTCGCACAGGTCGCCGCCAAATTCGGCGCGCTCAAGCGCTGGCGTGGGACCGGACAGGCTCGGTTCGGCCGCAGTCGACTGCTCGACGCGCTCGAAGACACGCCAGTCTACGACGAAGCAGTTCGGGAGATACTCCACGAAGAGTTGGCTGTCGAGGAAACAGCGGCCCTCCTCGAACGAATCCAGTCCGGTACGCTGGCCATCGAAACGGTTGGTGACCACACGCCACTCGGCACCAGCGGGCGGGGTTCGGGGACGGAACTACTCACGCCCGAAAACGCCGACGCGAGCGTCATCCAGACGGTCAAAGACCGCATCCAGAACGACCGGGTTATCCTCTTCTGTCTACACTGTCAGGACTGGCAGACCAGACGGGAAGTCGGGCGCGTCCGGGACCAGCCCAAGTGTCCCCAGTGTGGCTCGACGCAGATTGCCGCGCTGAATCCGTGGGATGACGAGACTGTGGCAGCTGTCAAAACTGGCGAGAAGGACGACCAAGAGGAGAAGGCCACCGAGCGCGCCTATCGGACGGCAAGTCTCGTCCAGAGCCACGGGAAACGAGCCGTCGTCGCACTCGCCGCACGCGGCGTCGGCCCACAGAATGCCGCGCGCATCATCAACAAACTTCGAGAGGACGAGGACGACTTCTACAGAGATATCCTCTCCCGCGAGCGCGAGTACGCACGCACGCGGTCGTTCTGGGAGTAGTGTCGGCGGCGGTCGTGTGGTCACTGGCTGTCGAGAAGGGGCGAGGCAACCAGCGTCGGCGTCTCCGTTGATTCCCCGCTGAGGTGCATGTCGCTGCCGAACACCGAGATGAGGTCGAGGTTCGTGCGAACGTGCTCGGTCACCTCGGGAATCGTGACTCGACCACCAGCCAGCGCGAGCGGGACCATCAGCTGGTCTGCCATGTGAGCGTCGACTGGGGAACTGGTCGAGTGAAACGACAGAAACTGGGCAACAGCGGCCTCAGCGACGTCCTCCGACGGAAGGCCGCGTTCGCCGAGTGAATCGAAACCCGCGAGCGTTCGGTCGTAGACGCCTCGAAGGAGAATCGACGATCCCGGAGAATCGCTCGGCACGTACGCGACATCCTCGACGCTGACGGGGAAGCCGCCGACGCCGAGTAGGTCCGCCGCGTGTGACGCCTGGCGATCAGCCACCGAACTGTCTTCGAGGTCTTCGGACGCCTTTGAGTGGATCTCGACTCGCTCCAGACTGCCTCTCGCGTCTATCTCCAGGGCCTGGCGAGTCCACGGCATGGTTTCGAATGTTGCCGACCCGCCCCCTGCGGGATAGAACCCTGTTCTGCCGAGTTCGAGCGATGCGTCGATGCCGTACCTGGCGAGGAGTGGTAGCTTGACGTACTGATGGTACTCGATTGTCGGCGACCACTTCACGTTGGTTCCGCCGCTCGCGGTCACGCGAATCGGGTCGTCGGCGGTCAGCCCGATTGGGAGGACCGTATCGAACAGGAGTGTGAGACTGCCAGCCGTCCCAACCTCCGCTGAGAGGTCCGTGCGGCGGGTGTCTCCCGGCTCGAAAGTAAGGGCGTCGGCACCGAGTTCGACACCGTCGGTCTCGGCGTCACAGAGGTCGGCCACGAGTTCTACTGTCGACAGATGCTGTGGGCGAAGCCCCGGGTTCGGCCGGTTCCCCCGAATATCGTCGATGCGAAACGGCGTATCGGTAATCGTCGACAGCGAGAGTGCTGTTCGGAGTAGCTGTCCGCCGCCGGCAGCCCCGTCGATAGTGAGCATCGCTAGACGGTGTCCACCTTCGAGTGCGAGAGCCCTGAATCTGTCCGTCCCGCTCGCGGTCGGCGTGCGTCCGTTCCACGCGGGAAGGACTGGGAAACACTAAGAGTCAGGGCCGCCACCCACCTGCCAATGCGACTGGAGGACTACTGGGGAATCGGGCCGAAGACCCGAGACCTGCTGGCCGAGGAACTCGGAGTCGATGCCGCAATCGAGGCAGTCGAGACGGGCGACGTGCGGACGCTCGTGAATGCTGGCATCCCCCGCGGTCGGGCAACCCGGATTCTCCGGCACGCACACGGCGGTGCGGCGATGGACCTCCTGGCGACCCGTGACGCTCGTAACGTCTACAAGGATCTGCTCGATATTGCTGGAAACTACGCCGTCACCGAGAGCGCGGCTGACCGCATCCGAATTCTCACGCCACTCGACAGTGCGACGGCGATGGCCGACCGACTGGATGGCGTGCTCGACGCCCGCGACACCTGGGCAGGGCTGGACGACTCGAATCGAACTGCTGTCATGGCCGCCTTCGAGTCCTACGACAGCGTCGCTGACGGCCGTATCTCGGCGGTCCGGACTGCGCTTGCACTCAAGGAGACGGGCATCGACGAGGGCATCTTCGCGCCGATTGCCGATTTCGACGCAGATGCCCTGTCGGACGCCGAGGCCGCACTCGCCGGCCTCGAAGCCGGCGGCGACCGGGTTGGGGAGGGAGCCGACGACCGACTGGATGAACTCCGAGCCCACCTCGCGAGTGTCGAAGACCTCTCGGCGACCCCCGGCGACGTACTGGAGGCGGTCCGCTCGGGAGCGCGCGGAACGGACGAACTCCGGGACGCCTTTGCCCGACACGTCGCCAGCGAGAGCGGTGTCGACATCTCCCGGGTCCGGGAGGCAATGCCTGGTGAAGCGGCGGATGCGTCGGCGTTCGTCGGCGAGACACTGCGGTCGCTGGCCGGTGACCTCCGAACGGCGGTCGAAGAGCGCGAACGGGAAGTCAGCGAGCGACTGGCAGGTGTGCTCGAGGAGGCCGAAGACGAAATCGAGGCGGCAGTCGAGACGGTCGACAACCTCGCATTCTCGCTGTCGCTGGCCCGCTTTGCGCTCGCGTTCGGCCTCACACGACCGCGCTTTGTCGACCACCAGGTCGCCGGTGTCGTCCAGGCCCGGAACCTCTTTCTGGAGGACGCTGGTGCGTCCGTCCAGCCGATTACCTACGCTGTCGGCGACCACGACCTGACGGTCGCGAGTGCGACTGCACCGCCAAGTGGAGACCGCGTCGCGGTCCTGACCGGGGCAAACAGCGGCGGGAAGACGACGCTGCTGGAGACACTCTGTCAGGTGCAGTTACTCGCCCAGATGGGACTCCCGGTGCCGGCCGACGACGCCGAGGTGAGCGTCGTCGACACCATCGTCTTCCACCGCCGGCACGCGAGTTTCAACGCGGGCGTCCTGGAGTCGACGCTGCGTTCCGTGGTGCCGCCGGTGACCGACGAGGGGCAGGCACTGATGCTCGTCGACGAGTTCGAAGCGATAACCGAGCCGGGGAGTGCAGCGGATCTCCTGCACGGTCTGGTCGCGCTGACCGTCGAGAAGGGCGCACTCGGGGTGTTCGTCACCCACCTCGCTGACGACCTGGAGCCGCTGCCGGAGCAGGCCCGGACCGATGGCATCTTCGCGGAGGGGCTGACGACGGACCTGGAACTGGAGGTCGACTACCAGCCGCGCTTCGAGACCGTCGGCCGGTCGACACCGGAGTTCATCGTCTCGCGACTGGTCGCGAACGCGGGCGACCACGCGGAGCGAGCGGGGTACGAGACGCTCGCCGAAGCCGTCGGGGAGAGTGCCGTCCAGCGGACGCTGGCCGACGCCCGGTGGACGGAGTAACGAAGGGCTACTTTGAGGTGACTGGGGGACGAAGTCACCACCATGGGACTCAAATCACTCCTCAGAGTTGGATATCTCCTGCTGGTTGTCCAGGGGTTGTTGAGCGTCTTCCTCCCGAAGAAAGCACTCAAATTCGCCACAGCCGGGTGGCGGGTTGGCTTCGAGAACGTCGACGAACTCGAACCGCGCGAGTGGTACGTCGAAATGACCAAAATCACCGGCGTCGGCATGCTCGCCGCCGGGCTGACAGGACTGCTCGTCACCAGCGCCGAAAACGCCGAGAAAGAACGGTCGAACATCGCCGCAGAAGCCGAAGCGGAACGCGATAGCGAAACCGAGACCGACGAGTCGGACGACGAAGACGACGAAGACGACGATGGCGGTCCTGTGTCTATCGACATCGACAACGAATAGGAAAATCCGAACTGTTGTGACCGATCAGGTCGCGCTGTCGATGGCCTGGTCGAGGTCCGCGATGATCGCTTCGGTCGACTCCAGACCGACCGAGAGGCGGACGAGGTCTGGCGTCACACCCGAGGCTTCCTGTTCTTCTTCCGTGAGTTGCTGGTGAGTCGTACTTGCCGGATGGATGATGAGCGTCTTGGCGTCACCGACATTGGCGAGGAGACTGGCGAGTTCGGCGTTCTCGACGGTCGCCTGCGCCGCGTCGTAGCCGCCCTCGAGACCGAACGTTATCATGCCGCCGTACCCCCCGTCAAGGTACTCGCTGGCGGCGTCGTGTGTCTCGTGGTCGTCCAGTCCCGGATAAGTGACCCACGACACGTCCTCGTGGCGTTGCAGATGTTCCGCAACTGCTATCGCGTTCTCGCAGTGCCGTTCCATCCGCATCGGCAGGGATTCGACGCCCTGAATCGTCTGCCAGGCGTCGAAGGGTGACTGCTGGTTACCCATGTCACGCAGGCCGCGAGCGATGCCGGCGTAGGTGAACGCTGCGTCACCAAAGGTTTCGGCGAAGTTGACGCCGTGGTAGGCAGGATTGTCGCCGGCGATTTCGGGGAACTTCTCGGCGTGGTCTTCCCAGGGGAACGAGCCACCATCGACGACGACACCGCCGACGGTCGTGCCCGAGCCGTGAATCCACTTCGTCGTGGAGTTCCAGACCAGGTCCGCGCCGTGGTCGAGCGGATTGCAGAGGTAGGGCGTCGCGAAGGTGTTATCGACGAAGACGGGGACACCGTGGTCGTGAGCGATGTCGGCGATGCGCTCCATGTCCGGCGTGACGAGCGCGGGGTTGCCGATGGTCTCGTAGTGGACATAGGCGGTGTCCTCGTCGATGGCTTCCTCGTAGGCCTCGTAATCGAGTGTGTCGACGAACCGGGCTTCGACGCCCTGTCGCGGAGCGGAGTGCGTGAAGTACGTGTAGGTCCCGCCGTACAGCGAGGAGGCAGTGACGACGTTGTCGCCGGCGTCGGCCAGCAGGAACGTAACGAGGTTGAGCGCCGCCATCCCGGACGATGTCGCGACAGCACCGACGCCGCCTTCGAGGGCAGCGAGTCGCTCCTGGAGCGTCTCGACGGTCGGGTTCATCAGCCGCGAGTAGATGTATCCGGGTTCCTCGAGCGCGAACTGCGCGGCGGCGTCGTCGGCGTTCTCGAAAACGTAAGAAGTGGTCTGGTAAATCGGCGGCGCGCGTGACCCTGTCGCCGAGTCGGGTTCCTGTCCTGCGTGGAGGCTGTTCGTGTAGATGTCGTCGTCTGGCATACGTGCGGTCGCAGACACCCAATCCTTATCAAACCGTGTACAAACGTCCAATATCCCCGGCATCTACGACACGCTTCGAGCCGAGTCGTCGTCGACTGGAGAGTTACGCGCCGAGCAGTTCGTCGAGCAGTTTTCTCTGAGCGGCCGCCAGATGCTCGGCGAACGTCGAGGACTGGATGTCGAGTGTGGCTGCCACCTCCTCGGCGTTCGCCTGGCGCGGGTACTCGAAATACCCCATCTCGTGGGCCGTCTCCAGCACCTCTCGCTGACGGTCGGTGAGGGTCCGGAGGTCGACCGGGACCAGTTCGGACTCCTCGTCGGTATCGACGCTCCGAACCAGATACTCCACGCTCACGTCGCCGAAGTCGTCGCTCATATCCGCGATGAGGTCGCGCAGCCCGGTCACGTCACTGGCGTGCAGGGTTACGTGCAGGTCGCCGTCGCGTGCGTGCACGTCGGTCACGGGCCCCAGTGTCGCCTGGATGTGTTCACAGATACAGGGATCCGTCTTGTCGCGGTCGAACTCGTAGACCTGCTCGGACCCGTAGTCGAAGACCGGTTCGAACGGCGGGAGCTCGTCGTCGGTATCGAACTCTCCGTCAGTGCCCACGGAGACCTGTTCAGTGACTGTCTCACCGTCGCCGTCGGTCCAGTTGATGTCTGTCACCGGGTCGGGGACGGCCGCAGACGCGACTGCCACCGGACACCCCTCAGCTTGCTCGAAGACGAGTTCCGTTCTGACGCCTGACATACACCGAGCTTTGGTATAGTCCCACAATAAGAGGGGTGCGTATTCCCGAAAGCTGAAAACGCAGGGAGGCGATGAGACGGGCGAACGGTAGCCATCAGTTCCCGAACCAGTTCGGGACGGCGGTGACGGACCACGACGACGGAGCCCTACTGTGTCGAGTGCACGCATCTCCCGCTGGGCGAGACGGTTTCTGCTCGTGAGCGCCGCCTGGTTCGTCCTCTCGCAGGTCGCTGTCCTCACAGCGGTGCCCCGGAGGGCTGAGATATTTCTGGGACTCTACGGATTCGTGCTGACGACGGTGTTCGGAAAAGCCTACTCGCTGGTTCCGTCGTACTTCGACCGCACGCTCGCGTGGACGTACGCGCCTGCGGTGCAGTTACCCCTGAGTACCGGCGGCGTCGCAGCGCTGGCACTCGGTGGAGCCGGTGTCGGCCCGACATGGCTCTCCGCGGCTGGCGCTCTCGCCTGGGTCGCTGGGGTCGCCGTCTTTCTCGGAACGATGCTCGTCACTATCGGAGGCAACCTCACGGGTGCCGAGACGGGAACCGGCGACGCGAACGCCGACCGACGGGGACTCGACCGGTTGGCCAACGCCTTCGTCCCCGTCGTCTTCGGCTATCTGCTCGTCGGCTGTCTCGAACTGCTCGCAGGGGAAGTTGGGACGCCGTCACTTTTTGGGGGGCTGGCAGTCCGCACCACACACCTGCTGGTAGCCGGTGTTGCACTCCTGCTGCTGTTCAGCGTCGGCTACCGACTGCTCCCTCGGTTTCTTGTCGTCTATCCCTCCCGACGGCTCGCGGCCATCGTCCTGACGTTCGGCACGCTCGGCCCGGCACTGCTGGCGTGGGGCTACCCCGCCGGAACGGTCTTTCAGGTTGGCGCTGTCCTCCAGTCGATTGCAGTCGTCGGCTTCGCCGGCGCCTATCTCCGGATGCTGTCTCGGACCGAACGGGACCGAGTCGGTCTGTACAGCGTCGCGGTCGCCGTCGTCTTGGGTTGTCTCGGTGTCGCGCTCGGTACTCACTTCGCCTTCGCCGGTCTGGACGCCGAACTGGCGACCGCCCATCGTCACGTCAACGTCTACGGGCTGCTCGGCCTGAGCATCGTCGGTGCAGTCTACCAGTTCTACCCGCCAGCGGTCTGTCCCTGGCCCGGCGGAAACGACCGAACCGCGCTGGCTACCATCGCACTCGTTGCCACCGGCCTGCTCGTCGTCGCTGCTACGTCGGTCATTGCCCCCGCCGCGCGCGCCGTCGGCCACGCACTCGTCCTCAGTGGTGCAGGTGGCTATGCGTACATTCTCGCGGGAACAATCAGATACCAGACATCGAACTGGCGGTGATACTTATACTGCATGCCGAACGTGTATGGCACCCCCGAAATCCGCTTATCGGCGTTTTCAGGCCATAAGAATGGAATAGAAGCCTTTTATGTGTATGTCCCTGACCCACAGATTGTTGATGAAAAAGACGATAGATTCCGTTGATGTCGACAGGCGTACAGTCCTTCGCGGTGCTGGTGCACTGGCAGTCAGCGGTATGCTCGCCGGCTGTGGTGGCGACGACGGTAACGGAAACAGCGGCGATGGTGATGTCCCCAGCGATGTCTCGGACTACCTCTCGGACGCGAACAACTTCGACGGCTCGGTCGCCGACGAGACCGACGCCGATTCGGTGACTGTCATGGTCGGTGCCGGCTCGAACAATCTGGCCTTCGACCCGGCAGCCGTGCGTATCAGCACTGGAACGAGCGTCACGTGGGAGTGGACCGGTCAGGGCGGCGGCCACAACGTCGTCGCCGAGGACGGCACGTTCACCAGCGGTGACGAATTCGTCAGCGAAGAAGGTCACACTTACGAGTACACGTTCGAGGAGAGTGGGAACTACAACTACGCCTGTACGCCGCACAAAGGCAGCGGCATGAAAGGCGCAGTCATCGTCGAATAAAACCATGCACGGGGTCGGCACCGACGAACGGCCGTTCGTCCTCGTGTGGGAGCTCACCCAGGCCTGTGGGCTCACCTGTGACCACTGTCGTGCCGACGCCCAAGAGACCCGCCATCCCGACGAACTCACCACGGCGGAGGGCAAGGCACTGCTGGACAGTGTGCGGGAGTTCGGTGACAGACAACTGGTGGTCTTCTCCGGTGGCGACCCCTGCAAGCGCGACGATCTCGAAGAGCTCATCGAGTACGGGACGGATATCGGCCTGACCGTCACGCTGACCCCCAGCGGGACCGAGTCGCTGACACCCGAAACTATCGAGCGGCTGGCCGACACCGGGCTGAAACGGCTGGCACTCAGCGTCGACGGCGCGACGGCAACCTCCCACGACGACTTCCGCGGCGAGTCCGGCTCCTTCGAGCAGACTATCGAAGCCGCACGGACCGCACGCGAGGCGGGACTCCCGCTGCAGATCAACACGACCGTCTGTCAGCGAACGGTCGGCGACCTGCCGGGTCTTCGGGAGCTCGTTGCCGACCTCGATGGGGTGCTCTGGAGCGTGTTCTTCCTGGTCCCGGTGGGCCGCGGTCGCGTCCTCGACCCGGTCACGCCGGACCGAGCGGAGGACGTGATGCACTGGCTGGGCGACGTGGTCGAGGCAGAAGACTTTGCCGTCAAGACAACCGAGGCCCCCCACTACCGTCGCGTCCTGCAGCAGCGCGACGACGTCGACTCGGGACGGCGTGGTGGCATCACCGCCGGCGACGGCTTCGCGTTCGTCAGCCACGTCGGCGAGATGTATCCGTCGGGCTTTCTGCCCGAATCGGCCGGCAACGTCCGCGAGACGGACGTGGTGTCGCTGTATCGCGATTCGGAGCTGTTCGAATCGCTCCGCGAGACGGATTCCCTCAAGGGCAAATGTGGGGCCTGCCCGTTCCGTGCAGTCTGTGGCGGCAGTCGGTCACGAGCGTACGCGTATACGGGTGACCCGCTGGAGAGCGACCCGCTCTGTCCGTACGTCCCGCCGGAGTACGACGGGCCGCTCCCGGAACAGCAGCTATCCTGAGTCGTCGGTCGGCGCGGGTTCGTCCGACATCTCATCGTCCGAGTCCTCCCCTGGATCCGCCTCTCGTTCCCCTGGCGGCTCGACCGTCTCGGCGTCGCGCTCGGTGACGCGGACCCCCTTCTCCGCGAGGTGACGCATCCGACGGCGCGCGAACTCCTCTTCTCGCGTGCCGCGCGTCGCGAGGACGTACATCCGTGCACGTCCAGTCGGACGCATCGTCCGGCCGGCCCGCTGGGCGCCCTGTCGTCGCGACCCGCCGAGACCGGAGGCGACAATAGCGAGCTCGGCGTTTGGCAGGTCGATACCTTCGTCACCGACCCGGGAGACGACGAGCGTCTGGAGACTCCCGCTGCGGAACTGCTCGAACAGCTTTTCGCGGCGGTGATGTGGCATCTCGCCACTGATGAACGGGACGTCGAGCCGCGCCGCCAGTTCCCGGCCCTGGTCGAGGTACTCCACGAACACTAGCGCCTTCTCGTCGGGATGCGTCGAGAGCAGGCGCTCGATTTCCTCGGCTTTTGCCGGGTTCGTCGCCGCAAGCTGTCGGCGTTCGTGTCCCTCGGAACTGACATACTGGTTCTGGGCGTCTTCGGATCCCCACGGCACGTAGAGGATATCTACCTCCGGCTCTGCGACGAATCCCTCGTCGAAGAGGGCGTCCCAGTCGGTCCCGATCGGCGGACCGATGAGCGTGTAGATCTCTGTCTCCCGGTCGTCCTCCCGGACTGGCGTCGAGGAGAGGCCGAGCCGATGCCGCGTCTGCAGGTCTGCGCTCCGCCGGTGAACGTCGGCGGGAATGTGGTGGACCTCGTCGTAGACGATAAGTCCCCACTCGCGGCTGTCGAAGAGCTGTCTGTGTCTGTCCATCCCAGCGGTCTGGTAGGTTGCGATGGTGACGGGCCGGACGTTCTTCTCGCCGCCGTGGTACTCGCCGACCTGATCGGCAGTCAGCGAGGTGTGTGCGAGCAGTTCGTCGCGCCACTGACCCGCCAACTCACGGCCAGGGACCAGAATCAGCGTCTCGCCTTCGACCGCCGAGAGAATCCCCATCGTGGCGACGGTCTTGCCACTTCCCGGCGGGCCGACGAGGACGCCGGATTTGGTCTCCATGAACTGTGAGACCCACTCGTGCTGGTAGGACCGCAACTCCAGGTCGAGGTCGACCGCCAGGTCGTCGCCGCTGTCGAGGTCACGCTCGTCGCGGACGGGATAGCTCGCCTCGTAGAGTATCCGCTTGACCTCCGCGACGGCGTCTTCGGCGACCCAGCTTTCGTTCTCGGAGATCGGCGCGCGGAGCTGGTCGTCGTCGAGTTTCTGGCGGGCGACGTTGCCCATCAGGTCGTCCGAGGCGGCCTCCAGTACGGTGTAGCCGTCCTCGTGGGTTTTGAGCGTGAACTGGTTGGCGCGTTTCCACTGCTCTTCGAGCCACGATTCGAGCGTCTCCGACCGCTCGGAGAGTACGTCCCGAACCGTCGCGAGCAGTTCCTCGAAGCTATCGTAGGGCGCCTGCCAGACGTCTTCTCGCCGGATTTCGTAGAGGTACCCGCCGCTCCCGGTGGTGTCGACGAGATGGGCGAACTGCGAGAGTTGCGCGCGGGTGAACTGTTCGGGCTGGTCAACGACGAGCTGGCGGCGCTCGGGGAAGAGGATGACCCGTTCACGGGCGGCCATCTGTTGCCAGCTCCCGGGATACCAGACGGTCGGGTCCACAGCGAGGTCGACGCGCTCGGCGACGCCCTCGTCGGCGAGCCGTTGCAGTCGCTCGGATGCCTCCGCCTGCGTCAGGTCGCGTTGACGGGCATACTGTGTCGCGGTCAAAAGCGGGCGGCCGATCGATTCCAGTGCGTCGTAGAACGCGTCCGCACGGTCGACATCTGGGGGTGGAGAATCCTCCGCTGTCACTGTCTTCCGTTGGCAGCCAGGACAGTAACAGTTTGCGCTCGGACGGTCACAGACAGATTCCCAACCGCCCCAGAGAGGTATAGTAGCCACTGAAAGCCATTACACATACGACCGCACGAGTGCCGTGCGGTCGATGTGTAAATCGTTTCATACTGTTGGACGTAACTTCGTAAAGATATTCGCCACCCCGGGGTGGCGAAATTCTTGAAAGGCTTACGTCCGACAGTATCAGTTGTTACTATAATCGGGTGCGTCCCAGTCAGACCTCACAGCGGTGCTGTCTGTCACTCTATCTTCGCACAAGAAGCGCGGCCACGGGACGCGCGTCGTGCCGCCGGGACCACATTTATGTGTTAACATCCCTCGAAGTCTATTGATATATCAACCACGGGCTATTCCCCCACGAGAGAACAACTGACGTGTAGCCGCAGCGGCCAGCGGGCCGTTGACGTGACAGACATCGTCGCAGGGACGACAACCGACACAGGTGACAACTAATGACGGAAGATTCGACTTCAACGACGAACGGACAGTCAGCAACGAACGAACGAACAGCGGCGGAGAAGCGAGCCGAGCGGGCCACGGTGTCCGAGGGGAGCACGACCCGTCGGAACGTGCTGAAGGCGGGCGCAGTCGGCGCGGCGACGGCAGCCCTCGCGGGTTGTTCGGCGCTGCTCGGCGGCGATGAAGAGGCAGACGAAGCGGCCGACGTCGGGACCGAGACGCTCGAAGCGGGCCTGTTAACATTCACGCAGGGGGCAGCGTCGGTGCTCGGCATCCAGGCACAGCGAGGCGCAGAGAAGGCAGTCGAACGCATCAACGACGCAGGCGGTATCGCCGGCCAGCGTGAGGTTAGCCTCGACGTGGTCGACGAGGGCGAAGCGCCGGTCGACGACTACCAGCAGTTCATCGACGACGGCAAGGACGTTACGTTCGGTCCGATTTCCAGCGGGACCCACGAATCGATGGCCCCCGAAATCGAGACCAGTGAAGTCATCAACATCGCCACGGACGGGACCGTGACGACGCTGTACGAAGAGACCGTGCCGGACGCGACCTACTCCTTCCGCTTCCAGAACCACGACGTGATGGAGGCGACCGCGGCAGCGCTCGAAGTCGTCGAGCGAGTCGGCGCAGACAACATCGACACCTACGCGGGTGTCAACCCCGACTACGCGTTCGGTCGCGACGAGATGGAGCTCTTCTCGCTGGCAATCGAGGGAATGACCGGGGCCGAACGGGTTTACTCCGGCTTCCCCTCTCTCGGTGAGAGCGACTTCTCGACGCACATCTCGCGTATCAACGACGAGCAGCCCGACGTGGTGTTCTCCAGTTGTTGGGGTGGCGACGCCTCGAACTTCCTCTCGCAGGCGTTCCAGCGCAACATGTTCGACAACATCACGACGACCGTCGGTCCGGTCTACTACGGGTCGGCCGACGCCATCGACGAGGAAGTCGTCACCGGCACCGAGCGAGGGGATATCCTCGCTGGCTCGCGGAACTTCTACTGGGGCGTCCCCCGAAACGACCGCTCGGAGGCATCGACCCAGTTCTTCAACGAGGCCCGCGACCAGGAGGACATCAAGGTTCCGACCGCGCACTACATGAGCGGGTACGGCGCCGTCACCGCCTGGGCGACCGCAGTCGAGAAAGCCATCAGAATACTCGACGGCTATCCGAGTCAGGAGCAGATCGGGCAGGTCCTCGAAGAGCACGGCTTCTACACGCCGGGTGGCTACCACAACATGTGTGCGGACCACCAGGGCCGGAGCAACGGCTACGCCGGCGTGATGGAGTGGGACAGCGACCTCGACGCACCCATCCTCGCTGACGTCAACATCTTCTCCGGCACCCAGATTTCGCCGCCGCCGATGGGATCGGCCTACGAAGTCACCTCGACTGACTGGCTCAATTCCTGGGAATAAGTTCGCCCGTGTGGCGCTGATTTCTGCGCCGCAGTTTCAATTCATTCAAAAACTGAAAATTATGACATTAGGTATCGAATTATTGGAATCGAGTACACTCGTGTTGCAGGGTGGCTTCCTGGACGGAGTACAGACACTACTGCAACCGAATACGTTCGTCGAACAGACAATCAACGGTCTCCAGCGGGGCCTGGTCCTGTTTCTCATCGCCTCGGGGCTGACGGTCATTCTGGGGATTCTGGACGTGCTCAACCTGGCACACGGTGAGCTGTACGCGCTGGGAGCGTTCATCTCCTCGTCAGTCGCTGGCTACCTCATCGGGTCGTCGGGGCTCATGGCTCCGCCGACCAGTTTCGACCCCGTGATGTCCTTCGCGTTCGTCGGGGTGCTGATACTGGTTGCGCTGGTGACGGCGCTCATCATGCTCCCGATTGGGGCTGTCGTCGAGACGACGCTGATTCGCCCCATCTACGACAGGTCACAGACCTATCAGCTGGTGTTGACGTTCGCCATCCTGCTGATAATTGCCGACCTGCTCGAACTCATCTGGGGGAGCCAGCCGGTCGGTATCGGCTTTTCCTCACAGCAGGCGGTCAACGACATCCCCACGTTCGAACTCATCGGCTTCGGGAACATCCCGTCGCTGGTGGCAATGGTTATCGTGGTGAGTCTGCTCGTCGGTGGCGCGCTGTTCTGGTTCTTCTCGCAAACGAAGACCGGCCGTATCATTCGCGCGACGGCAATCGACCGAGAGATGGCGACGGCACTCGGCGTGAGTCCCGACCGGACCTTCACGCTGGTGTTCGCGCTCGGGTCGTTCCTCGCCGGGTTCGCGGGTGCGATGCAGTTCGTCCGAACCAGTGCCCAACCGGGCATGGGCGAGACCGCACTCGTCCTCTCCTTTGTCGTCATCGTCGTCGGTGGTCTCGGCAGTCTGCGCGGGGCAGTCGTCGGCGCGATTATCGTCGGTATTCTCGAAAACTGGATGATCGTCATCAACCCCGAGTTCCAGACGGCGGCGCCGTTCGCAGTGATGGTCCTCATCCTGCTCGTCAAACCCGAAGGCCTCTTCGGAACGTGGGGTGAGCGGACATGACGCCCGGACTCGAACGAGAAGACGGGCAACTCCGTATCAGAGTGATGAAGGGGCTCGTCTTGAGCCCGCTCCAGTTGCTCGGCGTGCTCGTCGGTATCGGTATCCTGTTCGCGCTGCCGGACATCGCGCGGTCGACGGAGAATCTCCCGATTCGCGAGCGACCGATCTACCGCGGGATGGTTCTCGGACTGGCGGCAGTGGGACTGAACCTGCTGTTGCGCCACGCCGACCTCGTCTCCTTCGGTCACGCGGCCTTCTTCGGGACGGGGGCCTATACCGTGGCCATCCTGATTCAGTTCTACCAGATTCAGTCGGTGCTCGTGCTGATTCCGATGGCGATTATCGCCGCGACGCTCGTCGCGGTGCTCATCGGGTACTTCACGCTCCCACACGAGGGGCTGTACTTCGCGCTGGTGACACTCGCGTTCGGGCAGTTGCTCTTCTCGATTCCGCGCGGAATCGGCGAACTGGGCGGCTCGGACGGCCTCAACGCGCTGGCACCCAGCCAGCCCGGGATGAGCGTTCTCGAACGCTTCCCGCGACTGGGCTCTATCGCGCTGACCGGGAGCGATCTGGAGAACAGCATTCTGTTCCTGCTCACGATCACCGTTTCTCTCGTCCTCCTGCTGGTGATGCTCCGCATCTCCAAATCGCCGTTCGGTCGCGCGCTCGACGCGATCGGACAGCAGCGAACCCGCGCCCGATTCCTCGGACTGCCGGTCAAACGGTACGTCTGGGCAGCGTTCATTATCTCGGGTTTCTACGGCGGTGTCGCCGGTTCGCTCTACGCCATCTTCTTCACGTCCGGCGTGAGCCCCGACCAGACGCTGCAGGTGTTCGTCTCCGGTGACATCCTCTACATCGCGATCCTCGGAGGGTTCAACACGCTCACCGGCCCGTTCATCGGTGGCATCATCTTCGAAGTGCTGGCGAACATTGCCTCGGACTTCGAGCTCACAGGCCCCGGAGGGACGAAGGAGATCGGTCGGCTAATTACCGGTATCGTGTTGCTGATCATCGTCTTCGTCTTCCCGAGCGGTGTCGTCGGCTCGCTCAAACGCGGCGGCAAAGTCCGCGAGGCCGGCGTTGACCTGAAAAACGACCCGAGTCTCATCGGGCCGTGGCTCAGCAAGGCCGCAAGCGGGAGCGTCGACGCGGTGAAACGTGCTGCAAAGAACGTCCGTATCCTCCTGCTGGGGGTGAAGTAGATGCTCGAAGCAAAAGGACTCAGAAAGTCGTTCGGTAAAATCGTAGCGACTGACGACGTGTCGCTCGAGTTCGGTCGAGAAGAGGGTGAGATGGTGTTCATCGTCGGCCCGAACGGGGCCGGGAAGTCCACGCTCATCAACCTCCTCACCGGACTGCTCGACCCCGACGAGGGTGAAGTCATCCTCGACGGCGAGGAAATCACGGGCCTGCGCGCCGACGAGCGCGTCCACAAAGGGCTCGTTCGTAGCTTCCAGGTCGTCAAAGTCTTCGAAGAGATGACGGTCCGAGAGAACATCCGGACTGCCATTCTCATCAAAGAACAGATGACGGGCGGATTCGCCCCGCGGAGCGCACTTCGCGGGCTCTTCTCGCTTGACGACGAACACGAAGAAGTCGAGGAGAAAATCGAGGAACTCATCGACCAGTTCCGACTGGAAGACGTCGCCGACGCCGTCGCCGACGAACTCCCACACGGAGACCGCAAACTGCTCGACGTGGCGATGTCGTTCGCGCTGGACCCCGACTATCTCCTGCTGGACGAACCGACCTCCGGCGTCTCGGCACAGGAGACGGACTACGTCATCGAGACGATCGTGGAGGTCAGCGAGAAACAGAACGTGACCACAGTGACTATCGAACACGACATGGACCTCGTGCGAGGGTACGCAGACCGTGTCATCGCGCTTCACCAGGGCTCGGTCCACGGTGAAGGTCCGCCGTCGATACTCGAAACGGACGACGAACTCCGCCGCCTCCTCCTGGGGGTGGAACAATGAGCAACGGCGACCCCCTGCTCTCGATTACCGACCTCGATTCGGCCGTCGAGGGGTTCCAGGTCACCTACGACGTGGACCTCACTGTCGAAGAGTCGAGTGCCGTCGGCTACGTCGGTCGGAACGGCGCTGGGAAGACGACGACGTTCCGGAGCGTGATGGGACTGTCCGACATCCTCAGTGGCTCTATCAAGTTCCGCGGCGAGGAGCTGACCGATCTCCGGCCCGAGCAGATCCCACAGCGCGGTATCGGCTACCAGCCCGAGGACCGCAAGCTGTTCACCGGGATGACTATCGACGAGAACTTCCGGATGCCGATCTGGACGCTCGGCGACAAGCGTGGCATCGAAGACGAGGACGAGGCCGTCGAAGACGTCTACGACATCTTCGAAGAGCTCTCGGACCGCCGCGAGGCCAAAGTCGAGAACCTCAGTGGCGGTCAGGCGAAGATGGTCTCTATCGGCCGCGCGCTCGCGCTCAAGCCCGACCTCGTCATCCTCGACGAGCCGCTCGAAGGGCTCGCGCCCATCATCGTCGAGCGCCTGAAAGGCTACATCGAGGAGATCAACGACCGCGGTATCGCCGTTCTCATCGCCGAGTCGAACGTCCAGCACGTCCCCGACATGGTGGACGAACTGTACGTCGTCGAACGCGGCGAGATATTCGAGCACGGTGACCCCGACGAAGTCTCGCAGAAACGCGAAGTGCAGGAACTGATGCAGGGCAGCGGCCAGGAGTAACCTGCCTCGTTCGTTCTTCGTTCTCCCGACGGTCAGCGGGAGTACTGTCGCACCGGTCGAGGGGAGGGCGAGTGCTGTCGCTCGGGACGGGAGCGACCGGCGAGAAAGAGTCTCATCAGGGCTGGCGGCCGTAGTTTTGCTCTTGTTCGACAGCCTCGATGGCGTCGACGACTTCGCCGAGAATCTTCCGCTGACCGCGGCGGAGGTTCTTCGAGACGGCAGTTTTCGAGATGTCGAACTCGTCGGCGAGCGTCGAGAGATTCGCCTCTCGGGGCCGGGTAAAGTACCCTTCCTCGACGGCCTTCGTCAGCGTCTCGCTCTCGACGCGAGAGAGTTCCCGGCACTGGTCGAGGAAGTCGCCGGCAACCTCGATGTTCTGCAACACGTCGTAGTAATCTTCGAGGTCGACCGACTCCCGTGACTCGACGGTGAAGTCGTTGTGTCTGTCGAGGTCCGACAGCGCAGTCTGGGAGACGTCCTCGCTATCGAAGCCGACCCGCCACATCTCGCTGCCGTCCCGAACCTCGAAGGGGCCGGTGATGTAGCCGTTGTTCTCCCGGATCGCTTCCATCGCACTCGTCTCGCCGATCTGTGAGCGGATGAGCGCTTTCTCACCTTTCCGACGGAGCAACTCGAAGTTGCGCATGTTGGGATGGTCGCGGAGAGCGTCGAGACCCCGGTCTAGCTCCTGGGAGGTCGCCCCCGTCGCCATGATGCGCGTCTCTAGCATCTCCTTTGCCGCGTTGAAGTCCCACTGCTTCGTGAAGAAGGTGATGTCGTAGTCCGCGGTCGTATCAATATATGGACAGTCGTACTGTACCATATTTACTTCCATGGATAACATTGTTGAATCCCCGTTGTTGCACAGTAACAAGCATGCCCGTCTGTTAAATGTTCCTCTCTCAGACAGCCGAAATATCCGCGTATGATACTCACGTAGGAATTTTTCTGAAGATTCTAAACCGCCCGACAGAAGGGGTATTTTCAAAATAGGTTGATATACAAACCGAGTGGTTCAATGGTCAATAGTAAAACATACATCAAAAATAATATTAGTTCCACACTGGACTTCGCCGTGAAATCTCTGCGCAAGATTGTCCGTTCTGTCGACACGAGGGGAAACTATTTATTAATCGCGTGTATTTACTCAGAAAGAGAGTAACTATGTCACAGGAACCTGGCGCGCCGGCAGACCACCTCGACGATGTCGAAGACGGCTGTGGCTGCACGGAAGTGTGGGAACATCTCAGCGAACACCGGGACGACGACTAATCACCTAGCTTTTTCCGGGGTAGTGGCGTAGGTTGCGCCGATGGTCGACCCCGACGACGTGTGCGTACTCGTTCCGACGTACGAGGAAGCCGAGACTATCGGCACAGTGGTGGATGGATTCGTCGCCGAGGGGTTCGAGAACGTCCTCATTATCGACGGCGGTTCGACCGACGGCACCCGCGAAATCGCCAGTGACCACGGGGCCAGAGTCGTCGTCCAGTCCGGGTCGGGAAAGGGACAGGCCGTTCGCGAGGCGATGGAGTACATCGACTCGCCCTACGTGCTGATGGTCGACGGTGACGCCACCTACCGTGCCGACGAGGCCAGACAGATGCTCGAACCGCTCTTTGCGGACGAGGCAGACCACGTCATCGGCAACCGCTTTGCGAACATGGAACCGGGCGCGATGTCTCGCCTCAACCAGATCGGGAACGGCGTCATCAATCGCGCCTTTCGCTTCATTCACGGTCGGAACCTGGAAGATATACTCAGCGGGTATCGAGCCTTCACGTACCGCTCGTTCCAGCGGCTGAACCTGACCGCCGACGGCTTCGGTATCGAGACGGAGATGGCCGTCGAGTGCGTCAAACACAACGTCCGTACGAGCGTGGTCCCGATCACCTACCAGCCTCGCCCCGACGAGTCTGAGACGAACCTCCGGCCGTTCCGCGATGGCGGGGTCATCCTCCTCACGCTCTACCAGATGGCCAAGACCAACAATCCTCTCTTTTATTTCGGGAGCGTCGGCATCCTCAGTACGCTCGTCGGTGTCGTACTCGCGGGATACGTCGCTATCGAGTGGGTCACGCGCAACATTTCACACGAGGTCATCGCCGTCGTCGCCGGCGTCGCCGTCCTCTTCGGCGTCCAGTTGCTGATGTTCGGCGTCCTCTCTGATCTCGTCGTGACGCTCAACCGCGAGCAGACCCACCAGATGCAGGAACTCGCCCGGGAGCTCAACCGAGACGGCACTCGTGGCGAGGCGACGCATGAACCGGGACGCGCGACGGACGCGCCCGAATCGGCCGGCGAACAGACACCGCAGGAAGACTAGAAGGGGAGGAGTGCGCGCAGTTGGGACAGGTATCCCCGCGAGGAACCTTTTCGATGCTCTTCGAAGATGGGGTGTAACACGTCGAGCAGTTCTCGCTCCGTATCGAACTCCTGTTGGGCCGTCTTCTCGAGCGCCGCCGCCAGCGTGATTTCGGAGCCAGCAGCGTCGACCGGAACGCTCACGTCTCCGTACTCGGCGACCAGTTCCTCGGCAGTCGTCGGGAACGTTACGTCGAGTTGTTCGAGACGTGCATCCAGTGCCGCGATGCCGAATTCGATGACATCCGGTTCGTCGTCCATCTCGTCGGACGGTGGCCGTACTCCCATTGTGGGGGCCAAGGACCGTCACTCCCGAAAAGCCATCGGGTTGCCGACAGACATAATCCACTCCGGGTACAGCCTCCGCCCATGGCATCGTCGGCCCCCATCGAGCTCATCGAGCGGTTGAGTCCGCTCGCCATCGTGGCCGCGCTGGCTCTCTCGGCGTTCGTACTCCGTGGCCGGGACGGGAGTGATCGACCGCTCGATCCCCTCCGCAAACGGTTCGTCCTCGGAGTTCCGTGGGGCACAGTTCTCAGCGTCCTCGGCGTGCTGGCCGTCTACTTCCTCCTCCAGGGTGGCGGTCAGCAGGGCGGCCCGGTCGTGGTCGGCTTCCGGTCGTGGTCCTTTGGCTACCCGCTGGGAATGGTTACTGCCGCCTTCGCCCACGCGAGTGACGGCCACGTCACCGGTAACCTCCTCGGGACCGTCGTCTTCGCCCCCGTCGCCGAGTACGCCTGGAGTCACTACCCGACGAGACGCGGCAGTCACTCCTTTGGAAACTGGCTCACGAACCCGTTCGTCCGTATCCTGCTGTTCGTCGTCGGCGTCGTTCTCGTCGGACTCGCGACCAGCCTCTTCTCGCCGGGCGCACTCATCGGCTTCTCGGGTGTCGTCTTCGCGTTCGGGGGCTTTGCAATCGTCACCCGTCCCATCACTTCAGTGTACGCACTCGTCGCCGAGCGGGTCGTCAGTCTGAGCTACTATGCGTTCCAGAATCCCCTCGTCGTCGCCCGCGGCCGCACCCAGTTCGTCACGCCGGGATGGGCCGACATCGCCATCCAGGGACACGCGCTCGGCCTCCTCCTGGGCGTTCTCGCCGGTCTCTGGCTGGTTCGCTCGCGTGACACTTGGCCGGGATACCGACGGGTCTATTTCGCGACGCTCGTCTTCGTCGTCGCGAAGTCGCTGTACGCCTTCTACTGGTATCTCAGCAACACCGAGTACGTCCTCTTCCGTGGTATCGGTACTGCCACGATGTTCCTCCTCGCCGGCGTGGTCGCACTCGCGCTAGCAGCCCGCGATCGGCCGCTCGTCCCGAGAATCGATCTCTCGCGGCGCGAGGCCGCTGTCGGCGTCCTGCTGTGTGTCGTTCTCGCGCTGAGTCTCGTCGCGGTTCCGTACAACCTCGTCTCCATCGACGCCGAGCCGGCAAGCGACTCCGGCGTCGAGATTCGAGACTACACCGTCACGTACGCCGAGCAGGTGCCAAACCAGTACATCGCCGGCGTCGAGATTCCGGGCCTGCGCGACTCGCTGACCGTCAACACCAGCGGCGTCATCGTCACCAGCGAGCGACGCAACGCCTGGGAAGCGGTGGTCCCTGCGGGACAGCTTCAGTCTCGCGGCAGCATCCGCGTCCCGGTCGGTGGTGTTGGCTGGCGCGAAACCGTCGTCGTCTCCCGCTCGGGCTGGTCGGTCGTCGACGGTGGAAGTACGTACAAGGTGTTCGTCGACCCACCCGACCGTGAGGCGACGCAGGTGTTCGAAGCCGACCCGGTGCGCGTCCCCGCGGTGCTCAACGGGAGCCGAGTCACGCTCGCACCGGTCGACGACGGCTATCAGCTGGCAGTCTCGGAAAACAACACGACAGTCGCGACCGGGAAACTCCCCCAACTCGATGAACAGACGACGCTCGGTGGCATCACATTCGAGCGGAACGCGACGAACCTCAACGCGTCTGTCGGGGGGACGGAGCTGCGTATCGCCAAACGCCAGCAGTAGTCACCACTCGATACGGAACACTTCGACGTCGATATTCCGTCGCTCCTGGTCGTGGAAGTCGAAGGAGTGCGGGAGGTCGAACTCGGCACGGAACGCGTGGGTGACCTCGCCGCCGTTGTCCCCGGCAAACGCCTCGACGAAGTCGGCGCTGTCGGCGTTGTGAATCGAGTATGACACGTCTGCGATGTCGGCGGCAGTTGCGAGAAACGCGCGGTCAGCGTGTTCGTTGCCCTGTTGTGCGCCGAACGGTGGGTTCATGATGACCGTCGTCTCGGTGTCCGGGCAAAGCGGTGCCTCGGTGGCGTCACCCCGGACCCACGACACCGCGCTGGCCGTCGCGATCCGACGCTCGTTCTCGCGGGCGGTCGCGAGCGGTGCCGGGTCGATATCGAGACCGACGACGGACTCGGGGCCCCGAAGGGCTGCGCCGAGTGCCAACATACCAGTCCCGCAGCCGAGGTCGACGACCGTTTTTCCTTCGACATCCCCCTGCAGGTCGGCGGTGTGCACGAGATGAGCAGCCAGTTCGGGCGGCGTCCGGTACTGTTCTAAGTCCACCCGTGGGTCGTCGAACCCGACGACCACGCCGAGTTGCTGGGTCAGCGCGCTCTTCGTTGCCATCACTCCCAATACCCGAAATTAATACAAAAATCTTCGGCCATGCTTCGTAGTAATCGCCACCTCAGGCGCGGGCGACGACTCTGAACGTCTCAGAGCGCTCTTCGTCGGTTTCGACGGTGAATCCGGCGTCCGTGAGGAGGTCTCGCGCGCGCTCGGCGTCGAATCGTTCCTCGACCGGCGGGCCGGATTCGCCGGACCCGTCTCCGGACCAGTCGACGACGACGAAGGGGGCGCTCGCTGTCAGGACGCGCTTGAGTTCGGCTAGCGCGTCCGGTGTCGTCGACTCGTGGAACGTCATCGTCGAGAACGCGCCTCCGACAGTGCCGTCTGCCAGGGGCAGCGACTCGGCGTTGGCAGTGACTGGTGAGACGTTCGCTGGAATGCCCTTGGTGTGGTACTTGCCGTGCATCTCCCGCTGGACGTCGAGTGCGAGGACGCGACCGACGAAAGGCGCGATCTCGTCGGTGTAGAAGCCGGTTCCACTCCCCACGTCGAGAACGGTTGCGTCCGGGCCGCGGGGCAGCGGGCCGAGTAGTTCCTCGCGGGAGCAAAACCGGAACCGAGTTGCGTCCTCGAGGCGGTCCGCGCGTTCGGGGTCGAAGGTGTGAAATCCCATGCAGTCAGTCACCAGGTTCCGTGGAACGTGTCGAACTCGAGTGAGTCGAGCGGTTTCTCGCCGATCGCAATCTCGTACTCGCCGGGCGTGAGCATCGGTTTCTTGAACTGCGGCCCGTCGTCGGTGGTGATACGCGGACAGCCGGTGTTGACGTAGGCGTCCATCCCGAAGTTTGTCAGCCGGTCCGGCGTTATCTCGTCCATCGTGATGAGGTAGGCGTTCTCGTTGTTCTCGACGATTTCCTGTGCCTTGTCCCAGCGCCCTTGACCGATTTTCGTGCAGAAGATAACGCCCCAGTTGTCGGCGTCCATCGCCTTGTGGACCGAGGCGTATCGCTGTTTCATGAACTTCTCGTTGTCCGCGATTTTGACGACGTTGTTGACCGGGTCGCCGATGACGACGTTCTTGTCTGGGTGTTCCATCGCCAGTCCGAGCGGGTGGAACTTGCCGCCGCCGACGTAGAGGATCTGGTCGGCGTCGACCTCCGCAGAGGCGTAGTTACAGCCGAGCACCTGCCCTTCGTGGGTCAGTCGGTCGTCGCCACGGCGGGTGTGGACCTCGTAGCCCCGGTCTTCGAGGTATTCGCGCATCTCCTCGAACTTGTTCATGTGCTGGGCGGTCGTGACCAGCCCAACGTCCGGGTCCTCTTCTGGGGGTGCGAGTTCCTCGTCGAGCGCCCGTTCCATGATGGGGAAGACGTCGACGTTCGAGAACAGCGGGACGTAGATGATGCTGTCGGACTCTTTCATCGGCGAGTGTCCGAAGTGGACGAACACGTCCGTCCGGCGCATCAGATAGGTGTCGAGGTCACAGGCACCGTAGCAGGGCTGGCCCGAGATCATCACCGAGACGCCGTCGGGAAGGAGTTCTCGGAGGTCGTCTGCCACGCCCGGTCCGCGGCGTTTGAGGCCTTCGGGGAACTGCAGTCCGACGGTATCAGCGTCGCGCTCGTCGACCGCTTCCGTGATACGGTCGAGTTCGTAGTCCCACTCTCGGTCGTGACGAAGGCTCATCCCAGTGTTTCTGAGGTCGCCCTCGGGTCTGTCCGTCGTATCCTGACTCATTGAACAGTTATATCCGCTGAGCGCGTATAACAACGGCGCTTCGTTGTACGCGCGGGAGTCGGTCCCTCCCATCGGCAGGCCTTTAGGCGTTCACGTCCAATTCCCGGTGATGAGCGTCGAGACCGAATCTCCCGCCGACGGCGACCAGGCAGTCGAGGAACTGGCCCGCGAACTCGGCGAGGCCATCACGGAGATGCCCGCCTACCAGACCTTCAGCGAGAAGAAAGAGGCCGTCGAGGCCGACGAGGAGGCCCAGGCACAGATCGAGGAGTTCGAACAGATCCGCGAGGAGTACATGATGGCCCGCCAGACCGGCCAGGCCGATCAGGATGACCTGCGACAGCTCCAGGAGGCCCAGGAAAAGCTCCACTCGATTCCCGTCATGAGTGAGTTCCTTCAGGCCCAGAACGACCTCGAACTCCGACTGCAGGCGCTGAACGAACACATCAGCGAACCGCTGGACGTGGACTTCGGCGAGAAGGCCGGCGGCTGTTGTAACGACTGAGACTGTCAGCTGTCCCGTCGTCACACTCGCGTTTTCGGTCACGTCCGAAACCCCTTAGCCCCGGCCGCGCGCACCGGGACACATGGACCCTGTCCACTCCGACTGGGGCGACTGGCTGCCCCGTGCCGTCGAAGACGCCGACCCCGACGGGATTGCCGTCTGGTATCTCGGCTGCAACGGCTTCGTACTGAAGAGTTCCAGCGGGACGACGCTCTTTATCGACCCCTATCTCAACACTGGCGACCCACCCCGAACCGTTCGGATGATTCCGGTGCCGTTCGACCCGACGGACGTTGCAGAGGCCGACGCCGTCCTCGCGACGCACGAACACTCCGACCACGTCGACGGCCCGAGTCAGGGACCGCTTCTGGAAGGCACGGACGCGAACTTCTACGGCCCCGACGCCAGCATCGACACTGTGCGCGAAGCAGGCTGGCTCGACGAGTGGGAGATCGAATCGGGACAGCTCGAACGCGTCAGCGAAGGCGACGCCGTCCGAATCGGTGACCTGACGATTCACGTCGAACCGGCGAACGACCCCGACGCCGACCACCCCGTCTCCTACGTCATCGAGCACCAGTCGGGCACCTTTTTCCACGCTGGCGACGCCAGACCTGGCGACTTCGAGGAGGTCGGCGAGGACTACGACATCGACGTCGGCGTCCTCGCCTTTGGTAGCGCGGGGATGATTCCGGACAAACAGACGCGCAAACCGAAGTACACGAAGTGGTACAACGACGAGAACATGCTCGTCGAGGCGGCGAACGAACTCCAGGTCGATACGCTCGTGCCGACACACTGGGACATGTGGAAAGGTCTGACGGCAGACCCGGCGGCACTCCACGAGCACGTTCGGAGTTTCGAGTATCCCCGCCGTCTGAACGTCGTCGAGATTGGCGACCGATTCGACGTGTAACCACCTCGTCAGCGGAACTATTTCCACCTGAAATGTATTTCGTAATTTCAGTAACAGTAAATAGCTTTAATACCGTCGCTGAACGCACAATGTACCATGAGTGATTCACAGG
Source organism: Salinibaculum salinum (assembly GCF_037645885.1). Classification (NCBI taxonomy): domain Archaea; kingdom Methanobacteriati; phylum Methanobacteriota; class Halobacteria; order Halobacteriales; family Haloarculaceae; genus Salinibaculum; species Salinibaculum salinum. The sequence goes on from NZ_JBBENW010000005.1 coordinate 116,241, forward strand.
CATACGAGGAGGTCGGGGTTTCTTCCGACGGGGTGTCCGTGACCAAGCGGTTCGAGGAAGACGAGTTTCCTGTGCCAGCCATCGCCTTCGAGTTCGTCACCGAGCGCGACGAGACCGTCGCCGTCACGCTCTCTGACGAGGTGCCCGAGAGCGTGGCCGTCGAAGACCTCGGATTCCATCCCGAGTACGGCAGCGAGTTCTGGACCATCGACGAGAAGCAGATCACCTTCGAGCGGGAGTTCGAGGGGAACTCCGAATACACGACCGTCTACGGGATTCGTGCAACCGGGGCCGACGACGTCGAGAAGTTCCTGACCGAGCCGGTCATCGAGGAAGTCGACCCGCCACTCCCCGACGGCGAGACGGTCGACAGTAACTCTGATTCCGGCGCCAGTGCCGAGGACATCGTCCCGGAGAGCGGCGACGACATCGTCAAAGACGTCATTTCGGGCGAGGGAACGGTTCCCGGACTCGAAGACGAGGATGACGACACCGACGAGGAGATAGATACGCTCGACCTCAAAGACCCGAACGCACCCGACGGCGAAACGATGGTCACTGCCGACAGCGGTGCCAGCGATGACGTCGAAGGCGGTGATGCAGACAGGACAGAGCCGGTAGCGGCGAACATCGAGGGTGATTCGGTCGTCCGCGCGATGGCAAACGAGATTCGCCAGAACGACGTGCCGGTCGACGACCTGAAACTCGTCCAGCGGGCCATCGACAAGCTCTCAGACCGGGACGAGACCGACGGCGTACACGACGCGCGGGTCGAGAAACTCCAGAGCGATATCGCCGACCTGCGCGCGTACACGGACGCACTCGAGGAGTTCCTCGAAGAGAACGGAACCGGCAATCAGCTCATCAGAGACTTCGAGTCACAGCTCGAGGAGTTCGACCGGTCGCTCGACGAAGTCCAGTCGGAACTCTCTGAGACGAGCGAAACGGTGTCGGAAGTCCGGACCGAGATGGATGACGTGTCCACCGAAGTCGAGGCGATGAGCGAAGACGTCGAGAACATGGGCGAGGAAGTTGCAGACGTCGAATCCACGGTTTCGGATCTCGAAGCATCGATCGAATCCGTCGAAGCGAGTGTCGGCGAACTGGAGAAGGAAGTGACCGATGGAGACGTGGCCGGTCGACTGGAAGATATCGAGGAGAACCTCGAAGACCTCCAGGAGTGGCAAGAGCAGATCAAATCGACCTTCGGCGGCTAGCGTCTCGAAACCGGGTCTGTTTTGTCTCCCGGTACATTCGTCTCCGTCAATGACGACCGTGCGGGTGGCCGTTCCGAGGAAAGGGCGACCACTGGAAGGTGTTCTGGAAGCACTTGCTGAGAGTGTCCCGTTCGAGGAGACCGCCGACGATATCATCTCGACGCTTCGGTACGAGAAAGCGATTACGAAGGACAACCAGCAAGCCGATAGTGATGTCTACGAGCGGCTGGCGCAGTATAGTACCCTCTCGGACCCGACACAGCCAGAGTACACGCTCTTGCGCGATGACCGCGAAGGGATGCCCCGACGAGTGGTCTTCGACAGCGTCACCGTTCCGGCCGGGGAGACCGACGTTCAGCTGGTCGGCCGGGAAGAGCCGTTCCGCGCGCTGCGCACCCACGAGTTTGCGCTCGGCTTCGACAGCGCCGACCTCGTGCTCGAAGAGGTCGTCCAGCTCAGTGACGACCCCATCGACGGACTCGAGGCCGCAAACGAGCGAATCGACCCGCTGGATACGGACGTCCGAATCGTCGACGGACTCGGCGATACGGTGTATCATACGCTGCTCGCGACGCCGGAACTACTCGAAGGGAGCGGGGAACTGGATCGCTCGTTCGTCGAGGAATACGAGGGAGAACTCTGTATCTCACCGCGATACGAACGGCTCGTCGAGGCAGTCCTCGGAACGAAGGCGCTCGACGGTATCGATTTCACCTATCCCGTCGAGGGAATCGAAGAGGAAGCATCGATCGCACAGACGGGTATCGGCGTCTACCTGACAGTGACGGGCTCGACCGCGCGAGACAACGGACTCGTTCTCGGAGAGAAACTGTTTCCCAGCGAAACGGTCCTGCTGGAGAACACGGCCGAAGTCGACGAACACACTCGGACCGTCGCGTCGCTGTTCGAACGCAGCATCGAACAACCTCTTTTCTGACACGATAGGAAGCTTTTAGCGGGACTGTGCCGATTTGCCGCTGTGGCAAGTGAACGCCGGACCGTCCTCGTGGGGCTGGGTGTCGTCATCGCAGCGATAGCCGCGCTCGTCCTCTCCCGCGTCATCATGACGATTCTGGTCGCCATCGCCGCCAGCTACATGCTGTTGCCGGCCCACAAGTGGACGATACGGCACGGCGTCCCGTCCTACTGGAGTGCGATACTCGTGACACTCGCCGGCGTCGTGGCGAGCCTTGCTCTGATTGTGCCGTTCGTGTTCGTCCTCTACGTGCGACGCGACGCGCTCCTCGACGGAATCGCGGCGCTCGACACCTCGATACCGGTGACGGTCGGGAGCGAGACGGTCATACTCAACCTGACGCCGCTTCAGGAAGCGCTCACCCCGAACGTCTCGCGCGTCGCCGTCGTCGCTGCCCAGCAGATGTCGGTGTACTCCGCGAAGTTCGTCGTCTACGCGTTCGTCGTCTTCGCGTTGCTGTACTACTACAACAGCCTCCGCTCGCTCGTCTTCGGTCCGATTCCGGCGATGTACCACGATGTCATCGACAGGGTGCACGGACGCATCCGCGAAGTTCTCTTCGGTCACTACGTGCTCGTCCTGGTCGGCGGTGTCGTGACCTATGGTACCGGTCTCGGCGTGTTCCTCCTCCTGGATTACGAGCTGCCGTTTATCCTCGCACTCGTCGGCGCGGTGCTCTGGACGCTCCCGTTTATCAGCGCCGCGCCACTCGCACTCGGACTGGCGGTGTTTCACCTGCTGGAGGGGGAGCTAGTGATGTTCGTCGCTATCGCGACACTCGGCGCTGTCTTTCTTATTGCACTCCCGAACCTCATCGTCGATGTCGTCCGCTTCCGGCTGGGCGATCCCGAACGGCTCTCGCAAACGCTGTACTTCGTCGGCTTCGTCGGTGGCGGCCTGACTATCGGCGTGGTCGGGTTCATCGTCGGGCCGATCGTGCTGGCCATCGTCGTTGCGCTCACGAACCTGCTCGCAGAGAGCAGCCATTCAGAGACGGTGGAGAGCCACAGCGAGTGAACGACGCGCGAAGCCAGTCACGACACCGCGACGACGCCAGTGTCGACCAGCAAGACGGCGTTGTAGACGGTGACGGAGACGGTTACAGCGGCAAAGAGCGCGAGGAAAATTGCGGCGTTGCGGTCGGAGAGAACCGCCCAGCCACTGACGAGCCAGACCATCGCGGCGAACTTCACCAGCCAGAGTCCAGCAGGACCAAACGCACCCATCATCGCGCGGACGACAACGTTCCCCTCCTGTAGCCCCCAAGCGGTACCGACCATCGTCAGGAGGATATCAGCCACGGTCGCAGCGAGGATGAGCGTCCACAGCGCTGCGTGAGTGCGAGTCATCCGACGTGTGCGTCGGAGCGTGAACAGCGGCTGCTGGCGATCCCCGCTCGATTGCATCGTATCGTCGTACGGTCGCCAGCGTCCTGAACCTTGGTACGCCCACAGATTCTTGACAGTGACCGTTGTACGCTACGGTACTGCTCGTATGGGTGAGAGCTTCTACAGCGTGCTCGGCGTCGACGGCGACGCGGACAGACAGACGATACGCCGGGCCTACCGCGAGCAGGTCAAAGAACATCACCCGGACGTGAGCGACGACCCCGGTGCACCCGAGCAGTTCAAGCGGCTGACGACCGCCCGAGACGTGCTCGTAGACGGCGACGAGCGACAGCGGTACGACCGGCTGGGACACGCCAAGTACGTCAGCCAGCACGTCGAGTCGTCCGCCTGGCAAAGCTCACCGGAACAGGAGTCTGACGCCACAGAGCGCTCGAAGACGGATACGGAGACAGCCCGGAGCGCGAGCGACGGCGGCTACGACCGGACCGCCTGGCTGGGCGAAGATACGCCCGGGAAGCAGCGCACACGACGCCGACAACACGCACGCGCCGCCGGTGCGACTGCGACCGCCGAAGAGTGGCAACGGGCATCACAGACGTACCAGCGGGCAGACACCGACGTTGGCAGCGGGAACCGTTCGACGGTGCGGAACCTGCTCGCTGCGCTCCGATCGGTCGGGCCGTGGTTGCTCGTCCACGTGATTTTCGTCGGCAGTGCCGCCGCGACCTCCTGGCTCGCATTCTCCCAGATAGCGACCCACGTCGACCTGTCGTGGCCGACGCTACTCCTGGGCGTGGCGCTGGTCGGAATGACGCTCTTCGTCTCGGTACTGCACGTCATCTCGGAACTCTATTCGTAAGGACAAGCCGTTTGTACGCGCCACCGATACAGAACGGTATGGAAGTACGCGAGGTTGCCGACCTCGACCCCGGGGAACGGAGCGCGCTGTTCGAGCGCGATGCCGGCGTCGAGGCGGTTCGTGAGGACGTTCGTGATATCATCGGTCGCGTTCAGGAGGGCGGCGACGTTGCACTCCGCGAGTGCAGCGCGGAGTTCGACGGTGTCGACGTGGGTAACATCGAGATTACCGACGAAGTCGAACGCGCACGCGACCGCGTCGACGACGATCTCCTTGAGGCCATCGAGACAGCCGCTGCGAACATTCGTGCGTTCCACGAGCGCCAGCACCCTGACGACTGGCGCGAGGAGTTCGACGGCCGCGAGCTCGGTCGGCGCTACCGACCGATCGAGAGTGCCGGCGTCTACGCGCCCGGCGGGACCGCAGCCTACCCATCCAGCGCACTGATGGGCATCATCCCAGCGAAGGTGGCCGGCGTCGAACACGTCGCCGTCGCCACCCCACCCGCGGACCAGCTGAACCCGGCCACGCTCGCTGCTATCGACGTCGCTGGTGCGGACGCCGTCTACCAGGTCGGCGGCGCGCAGGCCATCGCCGCGCTCGCGTACGGCACGGAGACCGTCACGGCCGTCGACACCATCGTCGGCCCCGGAAACCGGTGGGTGACCGCAGCGAAGGCGGAGGTCCGTGGAGACGTCGAAATCGACTTTCTGGCCGGCCCGAGCGAACTGCTCGTCATCGCCGACGAGACGGCCGACCCGGAACTGGTCGCTGCGGACCTCGTCGCACAGGCAGAACACGACACCGACGCCTCCGTCGTGGCGGTGACCGACGACGACGCACTCGCCGCCGCCGTCGCAGATGCCGTCGAACAGCAGGCAGCCCAACGCGAACGGACGGAGGTCATCCGGGGTGCACTCGACAACGACGCCAGCGGCGTGTTCCTCGCACGCTCGATGAGCGAGGCGACGCTTTTCGCCGAGGAGTACGCGGCCGAGCACCTCGCGATTCAGACCGACAACGAAGAGGCGCTGCTCGACCGTATCGACAGCGCTGGCTCGGTCTTCCTCGGTGGGTTCAGTCCGGTGGCCGCGGGCGATTACGCCAGCGGTCCAAACCACGTCCTCCCGACGGGCGGGAAGGCCCGACTCGTCGGCGGCCTCTCCGTCGATACGTTCCTCCGGTCGACGACCGTTCAGCGTCTCGACCAAGACTCACTCGGTGACCTCCGGGAGACGATTACTCGGCTGGCGACTGCGGAAGGACTCGAAGCGCACGCCGAAAGCATCGATAAACGATTCGAAGACGACTAAGTTCGGACTGGGACACACTTGGCACGCGCTCTGCAGCCAATTGAGGCATACCTCTAGTATCGCAATGATTATTTGATAATAGAACAATCACTTCTGGTATGGGGCCCCGCGAAGTTACACGACGAGACGTACTACAGACGGGAGCGACACTCGCCAGCGTCGCTGCAGTCGGGAGTCTGAGTGGCTGTTCGGACTTAATGAGCGACGACAGCGATGAGAGCAACGACGACGACGACAGTGACGACAGTACCAGCAGCGTAGCGGCCGACATTCCTGCCCGGGCAAATCTCGTGATGAGTCTGAGCGTCACCGCACTACTGGACGACCAGGCACTTCGCGGTGCCGTCAACGACGCCCTGGCCGAACAGTCGACCGAGGAGTCGATGATGCCGAGTACAGTGTCGGGCGCACTCGACATGATCGAAGAAGAGGGAGACGTAGACCCACGGAACGTAAACGAAGTCGTGCTGTTCGGGGAGACAGACGAAGACGGGGAGAGCGACTACGTCGGCTGGCTCACCTACACCGACTGGAGCGCAAGCGAGATCACGGAACTCATCGAGGAGTACAGTGATGACGACACCGAAATCCAGACAGAGGAGTACAACGGCACGACGGTGTACGTCAACGACGATACCGACGACTCGACAGAGCGCGTCGCGATCCTCGGAGACGGCACCGTAGTCCTCGGTCGAGCGGGTGCCGCCCACGATGTCATCGACGTTCGGGCGGGCGACGCAGACCCGATTTCGGGCGAAACCCGCTCGGCCTGGGACGCGGCTAGCGGCGACTACGCGAAGTTCGCGATGGACATCGAGCCGGAAGACCTCCCTAGCGGCCAGGCAGAGGCCGCCGAGCCGACCGTCGAAAACATCAGATACGTTTCGGGGTCGGTCTACGCCGACGGCGACGTACGCGGTGCAGAGTTCAAGATGGAGGCCGGTTCGGAGCAGGACGCCTCGGACATCGAGACGTTCTTCGAGGGGCAACTTGCACTCGCCGAAGAGGAGGCCGAGGATCCCCAGGCCAGGGAGTTCATCGAGAGCACCGAGATATCCACGGCCGGGACGACTGTCACGGTCCGAAACGAAGTCGACGTGGAGACGATTACGCCGATCGTCAGCGAACTCGTCTCGTCGTTCCTCCTGGGACTGACCGGCAGACAGCCGGGGTTCGAGTCGGACGGCGGCGGTGGAATGGCCTTCGCCTGACTGACCAGTCTCTTCGGTGCAAACAGTTAACAGCGTTCGGACGCTTTACGGAAACATGAGCAGCACTGCCGAGGACCCCAGCGGAGGTGGGAACCCCGTCCAGGTGACCGAAGTGGCCGCCGAGGAGGCACTCTCCCTGCTGGACGAGCAAGGGATGGATACAGACGTGAGCGGCCTTCGACTGTACGTCCAGCAAGGCGGATGCGCCGGCCTCTCCTACGGAATGCGCTTCGAACACGAACCGGAGAGCGACGACGCGATCACCGAACACCACGGCCTCCGCGTGTTCGTCGATCCATCGAGCCTCAACTACATCGAAGACTCCGTCCTCGATTACGAAGGAGGGTTGCAGGGCGCAGGGTTCCACGTCGAGAACCCCAACGTCGTCAGCGAATGCGGCTGTGGCGAGAGCTTCCGAACCTAGTCTTCGAGTTCGAACGCAACCTCTACTTCTGCCTGATACTCCCGACCCTCGACGCTCGCTATCTCGACGCCCTGTTCGACTACGTCCACCCAGTAGACGTTGTCGAGTGTCGCCTCTGCACGGTCGATTGCGTTCTCGGTTGCTTGCTCGAAACTCTCCGGACTCGTCCCAATTAGGGTAATTTTCTTGAATACCATAGTTCTTGTTTTATTATGTAGTGGGTGTTCGTGGCTTTTCGTGTGAACAACCCACATAGAACTTCACAGCCTGTTGAGTAAAAGGTAACGCCGGTTCAGCACTACGCCCTCAAGCCGAGATGTGCAAGCCGAGTTTGTCGCTCTCTATATTCGGGGTGAAAATTGGCAGTCAAGACGGTCGGGAGAGTGAGGGTTCCCCGATATCAGTCCGGCGGTTTGGCGTGCGTGTCCACACGGCGGGGTCTGAAACTGATCGCGGAAACTTTCCGAGACAGAGCGCGACCTACCGACGGTCATGAGAACAATGCTCTCGGTAGCCAGCTAGACAGTGAGTTACGTCGAGAACTGTAGATTGTTTTCGACGCACTCTGCCAACGGTGTTGACGCGCCGATGAGTGCAGTAATTACGTCCTGGCTTTCACCTGCGAGTCCGTAAAAATATTGCTCAGCGGTCAGATATCCTGTCTCGGCGTACTCGTTATCAGAGGCGACCTCTGTCGACTGCTCCCGTGCTGTCGTGGCATCCTCAAACTCGATGATCAGGAACTCGTACCGGCTGCCGTCTACGTCCTCGTAGACGCCGATAACGGACTGTATCCCGTACGGTGAATCATCAGTAAAGGTATTCGTTAAGCTCAGCGTGTACTCCTCGCTGTCGGGGAAGACAGCAGTCAAATCATCACCGGGGGTCTGGCACTCTGTTCCTGTCTCCACTGGATCAGACTGGTCTCCAGGGGATTTTGTTGGCTCTGCGTTGTCACTCCCACTACACCCAGCGAGTGGGACTGTCAGTGCTGCACCAGTAGCCAGTACTGCTCGCCTAGAACCGGAATTTCTCTCTTCCATTCGATAGGTGTGCTTTTCTCGGTTTTCATATAAATCCCCCTCACTGGCACTGATATTTTCACACATGTTGGTTGGGTACCTCGACTAACAATCAATTTATATTTCACTGATGGGTCCGATGGTGGCCGCAGTCGGCGGGTAGACAGTCAGCCAGCGCTCAGCCCTGGCCGGACCACCGTTGCATTTCCGTAAAATCGCTCAACCCGCATTGGACAGGACTAGAAAAACTTCTCACTGTTGAGATGTCCCGAGAATGAAAACCCTGCACCCCGACGACCGCTCACTCGATAGTCAGTGAACTGGTCGACATCCGCTGGTCGTTCACACGGATTTCGACCTCATAGTCGCCGGCTTCGGACGGATTATCGATAGCCGGATACTGGACCATCACAGTGTCTCCCTCTTCGAGCGTGTAGTCCGTATCGAGCGTGATGTCGAAGGAGTAGGCGTTGTTGTTGACGCCGCTGATGTGCGTCTCGTTGAATTCGCGGTCAACCTCGCCGTCACCGTCGGTATCGACGCCAAGCGAGATGTTCTCGTGCTGCGCAGCGTCGACTGTAAACTCGTCGCGCGGGTAGGTCGCCCCGATTGCGGTCCATTCACTGCCGGCGACCGAGTCGTTGATGCCGGCTCTGAGCGTCTGGTTGACGTTCGTCGCACCAGGGTCGGTATCTTCGACATCGACGGTTCCGTTGCCATCGAGTTCGGAGCCGTCGGTACCGAGGAACCCGGCACAGCCGGAGAGTCCAATCATTGCCACGACCGCTACTAGCAGGATAGGTCGCTTCACGGTCCGGTGCAAGGAAACGCGAGGGGTATATCTGTTGGTCGCAACAGAGCCACCACCTTTTTGCCGGTCGGGTGTGCTCCCGCTGGTCGCACACTACTCCCGGCAAAAATCTGGACCAAAAATGTCGGACCCTCACTCCGTTCGGCTCCGGTGAGCCGGCGACTTCGTCGCCGGATACTTGTTTATTGGTAGTCGACTTCGCCGTCGCCCTCGCCGATCCACGCGCCGCGGTCCGGTTCGCGGGATTCGAGCGGGTCAACATGCCTCCACCTTTTTTGCCTCGGGTGGCTCACGAGGTTCGCCACCGCTCGCCAAAAAACGTGGGCGAAAAATGCCGGACCCTCACTCCGTTCGGCTCCGGTGAACCGGCGATTTCGTCGCCGGGTACTTTACTACTGATAGTCAACTTCGCCGTCGCCCTCGCCGATCCACGCGCCGCGGTCCGGTTCGCGGGATTCGAGCGGGTCGATATCCTTGTACCACGGCACGTTCTTGAGTTCCTCCTTGTTGAGGGCGAACTCGTCTTTCGTGTCCGCGACGAACTCGAAGTTCTGGGTCAGGAGAATCGCGTCGACGGGACAGACCTCCTCACAGAGCCGGCAGTAGATACACTGGCCGATGTGGAGGTTGTACTGCTCGCCGTTGCGCTGTTCGTCGGTGACAATCTGGATCGTGTCGTTCGGGCAGACGTTCTCGCACTGCCGACACCAGATACACCGCTCCTGGCTGAACTTGTGGACACCGCGGAACCGGGGTGACACCTCCGGCGTCTCTTCGGGATACTCGACGGTAAACGTCTTGCCGTCGAGCGCATGTTTCATCGTCGTTGCCATACCTTTGAGGATTCCTAGCATGTTCTGACACCTCCGGAGTGCGTCGTCGTCGACATCAGGCGATCACCCCGACGATGACGGCCGTCAGGAACAGATTCGCGAATGCGAGGACGAGCATGCCCTTCCAGCCGATCTGGATGAGCTGGTCGATACGAACCCGGGGCACCGCCGAGCGGGCCCACTGCGTGAACAGGAAGACCGCCCAGATTTTGATCATAAACCAGATGAACCCGGGCAGGACCGGTCCGGCCGGCCCACCGAGGAACAGCGTGGCGATGATCGCGCCGCCGAGGAAGATGTGGATAAACTCACCGAGGTAGATGAGCACGAAGTACACCGAGGAGTACTCGGTCTGATACCCGGCGACGATCTCGGTCGGGGCTTCGGGGATGTCGAAGGGGTTCCGACCGACCTCTGCAAGATTCGCGATCATGAACAGGACGAACGCGAAGGGGTTCACGAACGCGAACCACGCCGGAATCGCAATCGGGCCGAGCGAGAACAGCGTCCCCTGCTGTGCGGCGACGATGCCACCAAGCTGGAGCGTCTCGGCGAACAGCACGACGGAGACACCGGTCAGGATGAGCGGAATCTCGTAGGCGAGATTCTGTGCAACCGCACGCAGCCCGCCGAGGAACGAGAACTTGTTGTTCGACGCGTAGCCGGCCATCACGAGGCCAATCGAGGCCATCGACGCGAACGCGAAGACGATTGCCAGCCCAGCGTCGGGGTCGGCCAGTTGCATGTTGATACCGAAGATCGACCCCATCGGGATGACCGCGAAGCCGAGCAACGCAGTCGAGGCGATAATGAGCGGCGCGAGGTCCCACGCCGGCCGGTCGACGCCCTCGGGAACGATGAGTTCCTTCGAGAGCAGACGGACGGCGTCGGCCACGATAATCAGGAGGCCGAACGGACCGATACGGTTGACCGCAATCCGGTCGGTAAACGCTGCAGTAATCTTTCGCTTTGCCCACGGCCCGGCGAGTGCCGTGTTCGTGAGCATGATGGTCCCGATAATAGCGGCGGCGATGATAGCGGCGATAATCTCGCCAGCCATGCCACCGATTGGCAACACACCGGCAATCTGCTCGGGGAGCATCTGCATTACCGGTCCACCTCCCCGAGCACGACGTCCAGGCTGCCCAGCGAAGCGATCATGTCAGGGATGTACTCGCCCTCGGACATTGTCGGCAGCGTCTGGAGGTTACAGAAGCACGGACTTCGAATCTTGAACCGTGCGGGCTTGTCCGTGCCGTCCGAACGGATGTAGATGCCGAGTTCGCCCTTCGCGGCCTCGACGGCCCGGTAAATCTCCGTGTCCGGATCTGGCTTGAGGGTGCGGGGGACGTTGGCCTGAATCTCGCGTTCGTCTTCGGGCCAGTCCTCGAGCAGGTCGACACACTGCTCGATGATGCGGCCGGACTGCTCCATCTCCTTGAGGCGCACGAGCGCCCGCGAGAAGTTGTCGCCGCCGTCTTCGGTGATGACATCCCAGTCCAGCTCGTCGTAGTAGCCGTATGGGTCGTCGCGACGCAGGTCGTAGTCGACGCCGGAGCCACGGGCGACCGGCCCGGTCGCGCCGAAGGACTTGGCGTCTTCGTACGGCAGCACGCCAGTGTCGATGACCCGCATCTGGAAGATTTCGTTCGAGGTGAGGAGGTTGTGGTACTCCTCCAGCCGGTCCGGCAGTTCGTCGAGGAAGTCCCGCGTCTTCTCGAAGAAGTCCTCGCGCGGTTCCGGCAGGTCCCACGCGACGCCACCGAGGCGCAGGTAGTTGAACATCAGGCGCTGGCCGGTCAGGTCCTCCAGAATGTTCTGGATGACCTCACGGTCACGGATGCCGTACATGAAGATGGCCGTGAAGTCGCCGTAGATGTCCAGTGCGAACGTCGCAATCGCCAGCAGGTGCGAGGCGATACGGCACAGTTCCGCGGACATCGTCCGGATGACCTGTGCGTACTCGGGGACCTGGATGTCCGCGAGGTCCTCTGCCGTCCGGGCGTACGCCCACTCGTTGAGGATGCCCGAGGAGAGGTAGTCCCAGCGGTCGGGGTAGGGCATAATCTGGTGCCGGTAGGTCGACTGCTGGCACATCTGCTCCTCGCACCGATGGAGGTACCCCATATCGGGGTCGAGATCCGCAATCTGCTCGCCGTCCAGCGTCGTCTTGACGTGGAGGACGCCGTGGGTTGCAGGATGGTGTGGCCCGATGTTGACGAACATCGTGTCCGGGTCGTCCGGAATCTTCGTCTTCTTCTCCATCGGGTTGGCGTGCTCGCGCAGGGGGACAATCTGGGGTTTGTCCTGATTGTAGTCCTGCGAGAGCGGGTGCCCCTGCCAGGTCTCGGGCAGGAGAATCCGGCGAAGGTCGGGATTCCCCTCGTACTCGATGCCGACGAGGTCGTAGGCCTCTCGCTCGTGCCACTCGGCGGTGTCGAAGACGCCTGCACCGCTCTGGCTGACCGGGTTGTCCCGTTCGGTCGGGACGACGACGGACAGTTCCTGTGTCGGGTCGGCGTACTTCCGCAGATGGTAGATAGATTCTGCGCGGTCCTGGTAGTCCTGTGCGGTCACGCAGGCGAGGTGGTCGAATCCGGCTTCCTCTTTGAGCGTCGAGAGCGTCTCCTCGACCTCGTCGGGGCGGATGACGAATCCCTCGGCGTTGACGTGCTCCTCGCGGTCGATGACGTGCTCCCCGAGCAGGTCTGCGAGTTCGTCGTAGTCGAGTGTTCCGTCGTCAGTGACGCCTGCGTCCGTCTCGGCCGGTTTACGTGGGTCTTCGAGACTCATTCGTGGTCACCTCCGATCATGGCGAATCAGCCCAGTTGAGCCGCATAACGAGGTCCTCCTCGTCGATCTCCGAGGCGAGGCTCTGAACGATTTCGTCCTGTTCGAGGTCGCCGAACTCTTCGAGTTCGTACGGTTTGACCGTCACCGGTGCGCTCTCGCCGTTGGAGATGCGCTCCTGGAGTTTGGCGACGCCGTAGATGAGCGCCTCGGGGCGAGGCGGACACCCGGGGACGTGAATGTCGACCGGGATAATCTCCTCTGCCCCTTTGATGACGTTGTACCCCTCCTGGAACGGGCCGCCGGAGATGGTACACGATCCCATCGAGACGACGAACTTGGGCTCTGGCATCTGGTCGTAGACCCGCTTGAGCCGTGGGGCGAACTTCGAGACGATGGTCCCCGGAACGATGATGACGTCTGCCTGTCGGGGCGACGCACGGGGGACACCGGCACCGAAGCGGTCGAGGTCGTGTTTGACCGCGTACGTGTGCATCATCTCGATGGAACAGCAGGCGATTCCGAAGAGAAGCATGAACATCGAGGACCCCCGGACCCAGTTCATGAACTGGTCGAATTTGGTGAGGATGAAGGGGGTATGACCGAATGCCTGCCGAAGTTTGGAGTTGAAGCGGTCGTCGACACCCTCGCCCATCCGGGCGGCCTGGGTCGACTGTGCCTGTTCCAGCGTGTCGTGGAGTTCTGTGTCGTTGCTCATGATTTGTGTTCTGTCCGCTGTCTGTCAGCCCGTGGGCTGCGCACCCACTCGACTGCACCGTTGCGCCAGGCCCACGCGAGGCCGACGACGAGGATACCGATAAACAGCAACATCGGTACCAGTGCACGGGCGAGACCGACGTTCTCGATAGCGCTCTGGTAGACAACCGTCCAGGGGAAGATGAGAACGGTTTCGATATCGAAGACGACAAACAGCAGCGCGACCATGTAGTACTGGATATTGAACCGAATCGCTCGGCTGCTGCCAGTCGGCACCTCGCCACTTTCGTAGGTGGCGCGTTTGCTCGTTTCGGGTACGCTCGGCCGCAGCAACGCCGATACCACCATCATACTCAGTGGGATGACGACTGCCACGAGCGCCAGCGCTCCGATGGCTATCCATGGATTGACCATATTGGCTCCTATCGTTTGACGGTTTGGAGCGGTCCCATATAAGGGTTGATTGTTGTGTTTTCCCGACTATCCTGCTCGCTGCCTGCTGGTTCGTCCACGGAGACTACGACTCGCGCTCGCGAAACCCCGGCGTCCCGAGTTCGTGGAGTTCTCTCGAGACTTCGCCGACGCCGTCCTGGAGTTCGGTGTGATAGTCGACGAGGCGCTCGCGGAGGTCGTCGTACTGCCGGGCGAGCATCTGAACCGCCGACAGCGCTGCGTTGAACGACTTCCCCGCGTCGACGGCGACCAGCGGCGCGCCCTGGGGCATCCCGATGACCGACTGCAGTGACTTCTCCTGGACCGGCACGCCGATGACCGGTAACGGATACGCGATAGATGCGGTCATGTTCGGCAGATCCGCCGATTTCCCGCCCGCGCCCGCGATGATGATGTCGATACCGCGGTCGGCCGCCGTGTCCGCGTACGCGTACATCAGCTCCGGCGTCCGGTGGGCCGAGACGACGAACGTCTCGAAGGTAAAGCGCGCTTCCGGCGGGTCGTCGTAACTGGTCTGTTCCGCGAAACCGAGTTCCTCGGTGAGCACGTCGTACGCGCCGGGGCGACCGTCCTCGGAGCCGGCCATCACGTCGAGGTCCGAATCGGACCCCATGATAATGCCGATCTCGGGGGTGTCCTCGGCCGGTCGGTCGCGCTCTGCCTCGGCTTCGAACTCGTCGATGAGTGACTGGACGCGGTCGGAGTGTGTCATATCCCACTCTCGACCCGGCGGAGCCGTAAGCGTTGCTGGTCTCGACGGACCCGGCTGTCGCCCCACCGCTCTCAGGAACTGCAATCGGAAACACAGATTGAAGAGCGGGCGCACACACATCATGGATATGGCAGGTGGGACGGAAATTTCGGACATCAAAACGGAGCTTGCGACTGCCGTCGGACTGGTGGCGCTGGGTGACGTATCACTCCACGAAGCCGCCGAAGAGACGGGGGTCAGTCGGTGGGAAATCGAAGACGCACTGGAAAAGGCTGCCCTCGCGGAACCGCTCGGCGTCGAGTTGGACGGTGACGTGGCCGCCGAAATAGACAAACTCCTCGACGACCACTACTGAAACCAGTCAGGACTGGAACGTCAGTCCGTCGCGGACCGAGCGGACGCTATCGAGCAGTGCTTCGTAGTCGTCGCTGTCGTCACCAACCAGTGCCAGGTGGCCCATCTTCCGCAGGTCGTAGACCTCCCGTTTGCCGTACCAGTGGAAGCCGAGTTTCTCAGTGGCGAGTGCGTCCTCGGCGCCGGACAGCGATGCCGCTTGGCGCTCCTCGACATCACCGAGAATGTTCGCCGAGACGGCCGGGTCACGCTGTTCGGTCGTTCCCAGCGGGAGTCCGGTGACTGCGCGGGCGTGTTGCTCGAACTGAGAGGTGTGACACCCCTCGATGGTCCAGTGGCCGGAGTTGTGGGGCCGAGGTGCGATTTCGTTCAGGAGGATATCGCCGTCGGTCGTCTCGAACAGTTCGATGCCGAAGACGCCGCGGCCGTCCATCACGTCGAGAACGTCGTGTGCAACATCTCGGGCGCGCTCGCGCGTGTCCTCGTCGGTTCGCGCCGGTGACACTGTCTCGCGGAGAATCTCCTCGCGGTGAATCGTCTCGGTGACGGGGAAGGTGTCCCGTTCGCCGTCGCCGCGACAGCCCATCACGGCGAGTTCGCGCTCGAAGTCGACGAACGCCTCGACCATCGCCGGACCGTCGATCGCCTCGAAAGCGGTCGCTACGTCGTCCGGAGACTCGACGGGGACGTTCCCGCGTCCGTCGTAGCCGCCCTCTCGGGCTTTCAACATCGCGGGGTAGCCCAGGTCGTCGAGTCCTGACCGGAGGTCCGCGGCCGAGTCCACGCGGCGATAGTCGGGTACCGGAACGCCGGCCTCGCTGAGGCGGTCTTTCTGGACGAGTTTGTCCTGAATCGTCCGCAGCGTCTCCGGGTGGGGGTGAACTGGCGTCCCCGTCTCCTCGCTGACCCGTTCGAGCGCGTCGGGATCCGCGAGTTCGATTTCGAAGGTGAGGTAGTCGGACTGTTCGGCGACGGCACGGATGGTCTCCTCGTCGTCGAAGTCGCCGACGACCTGCTCGCTGGCAACAGGTGCGGCCGGTGCGTCGGGCGTCGGGTCAGAGACGACCAGGTCGATACCGAGCGGCGTGGCGGCTTCACCCAGCATCCGACCGAGTTGGCCGCCGCCGACGACGCCGAGCGTCGTCCCTGGCGATGTCAGTGGCATACCGCGGCGTTCCCCACCGAACGCTATAAGGGTTGTTTCATCGGGTGAGCAAGAGTATGGTATCGCCTGCTACGGCGCCGTCCAGCCCGGCGCATCAGCGACGTAGTCCTCGTGGACGTAGAACCGGATCGGGTGTGCGCCCCGATAGAAATTGAAGGTGCGCGCTGTGTAGTTCGCTTCGAGCAGGTCCGTCGGCACCGACGAGTCGTCTGGCTGGGTGATAATCATCGGCGGGGCGTCGTTCTGGACGTGCTCGGTGAGCGTCTCTGGTTGCTCGACGCAGCTGACGTTCGTGTCGGCCGTCCCGAAGTACCAGGGCAGCGGCAGCGTACTGGTCCAGGCGCTCCCGACGCAGGTCGGCTCCTTGTACCAGTACGATTCGTCACCGATGAGTTCGTACCGCGTCGAGTGGTTCTCGTCGAGATAGATGACCGCGTCTGTCCCCTCCCCGTCGCTGACGGCACCGAGCGCGGTGAACGCGTCACGTGCGTCGGCTTCCGGCTGTGCGAACTGGACGAGTTCGTTGTTCTCGGCGGTGGTATCGGTGTACGATGTGGTGACGGTAGCGGCCGCGATCTGCACACTGAGCAACAACATCACGACGACAACGATGAACACGCCGACAGTGTCCCGGTTGGCGGCGGCCTGCTTTCCCCACCGGTAGAGTCGGCCTGCACCGACCGCGGCGGGGATCATCATCGGGAGGATGAGGTGAATCGTGAGCCACTTGCCGGTGCCCGGATCGTTTTTCAGCGAGTAGCCGACGAGCGACGCCAGCCCGCAGTAGGCCATGAACATCACCAGATTTCGCGGGTTCTCGGTCCCGTAGCGCTCCCAGACGAACCCGAGGATTGCGAGTGTCCCGACAGCCAGTGCGCCGTTCCGAATCGCGTCGAGTTCTGCGCCGAGCGTCGAGACGTACCGCTCGAGAAACGAGGTGTCCTCCCCGCCGCTACTGACGCTTCCCCACTGGCCGATGGCCTCCGAGAAGGCGCCTTCGACGGTACCGAATGCGTAGCCGGGGAACCGGAGCGGTCGACCGAGCGCCTGCCACAGCCCCGACTCACCAGCAGCGGCAGCCACGGGCGGGTTGACGATGCCGTCCATTCCGGCCCCGCGGTCCGCGTAGAAGAAGACGAGAATCAGAAGCGCGACGACGGTGACGCCGACGGCGTGGACTGCCAGTCGGCCGACTGCCAGGCCGACCCCGCGGGGATTCTCCCACCGCTCGAAGAGCACGTCCGTACCCCTGAACGGCACGAGCGCAATCGTGTACACGTCACCGAGGAACCTCCCGACACGGGACTGCCTGATGCGGTCGAATCCACTTTTGAAACCGCGTGGCGGGAAGAGCGCGTGGTCGACCAGCAGCCCCGTCGCGCCGACCCACGTCAGCAGATAGACCAGCCCGTTCTCTTTCGTGGTCAGCCCGAGCGCGACGAGCGCACCAGCGGCGTAGAGATAGCGGAACCGGCGGGTATCGTAGTACCTGACGATGAACCCGAATCCAGCGAACATGAAGCCCGCGAGCAGGATGTCGCTACGGAGAAATCGCGAGTAGTAGACGAAGATAGCGTTGAAGGCGAGAAAGAGCGCGAGCGCGACGACTTCGCTCTTCCGGAGGTGCTCCCGGTAGAGGTACGCCGACGCGGGGAAGAGGCCGCCGACGACTGCGACGGGGAGGCGCGCAAGGAAGTCACTCGCGCCGACGGCGTCGACGAGCCAGGCGTTGACCAGCTGAATGAACGGGCCGTGGACGATGGGGCGGTAGGTGAAGTGGCCGCTGTCGACGTAGTACAGCGACCAGTAGGCGACGCGCGCCTCGTCGAAGTGGAAGGGACGCGTCCCGAGCCCGACGAGGCGGACAACGAGTGCGAGGGCGGTAATCACGAGGAGGGCCTGGACCAGCGAGACAGAGCCGAACAGCCGTTTGACGGTAGATAGAGTCGCTGACCGTTCAGCACCGATTTCCTGGCCAGGGTCGTCAGGGCGACGCTCCGACATACGCGGACAGGCGAGCGGGACCGTTAGAATGGTTACGGTTGCCGATGGCCGCCGTCTCCAGCCGTGTTGAGAACGGTACTTCTTTTACCGCACGTCACCCCGGCTGCAATATGGTACAGCTCGGACTGGTCGTCGCCCAGTTCAACAAGGACCGGCCAATCACCCACGAGATGGCCGAACGCGCCCGCGAAGCAGCGAGCGAGCGCGACGCCGACATCGTCGAGACCCTGGAAGTCCCGGGGTCGTACGACACGCCGCTGGCGGCGGACCGGCTGGCGCGGCGCGACGATATCGATGCCGTGGCCGTTATCGGTGCGATCGTAACCGGTGACACCGACCACGACCAGGTCATCGGAGACGCCGCCGCACAGGCGTTGACCGAGGTCAGTCTCGACCGGGACACGCCGGTGACGCTGGGTATCATCGGTCCGGGTATGAGCCAGGACGAGGCCGCAGCGCGCATCGACCACGGCGCGACAGCCGTCAACAGTGCAGTCGATATGGTACACGAACTCGAATCATGACACTCAATTTCGCAGACCGCGTAACCCGCGTCGAACCGAGCGCAACGCTCGCAATCAGCAACAAGGCATCGGAACTCGAAGCCGAGGGTATCGATGTCGTCGACCTCAGCGTCGGCGAACCCGACTTCGACACCCCGCAAAACATCAAAGACGCCGCCGAAGAAGCCCTCGAAGCGGGCGAGACCGGCTACACGCCATCACAGGGCATTCCCGAACTCCGAGAGGCCATCGCCGAGGACCTCCACGGGCGCGGCCTCGACCAGTACGGCCCCGAAAACATCATGGTCACGCCGGGTGCCAAGCAAGCCCTCTTCGAGGTGTTCCAGACGCTCATCCAGGACGGCGACGAGGTCGTCCTGCTCGACCCCGCGTGGGTCTCCTACGAAGCGATGGCCAAAATCGCGGGGGCCGACCTCACCCGCATCGGCACGTCACAGTACGACTTCCGCCTGGAGGACGCACTCGGCGACCTCCGCGGTGCCGTCACCGACGACACCGAGATGCTCGTGCTCAACACGCCGGGCAACCCCCACGGTGCGGTCTACTCCGAGACGGCACTCGAAGGCGTCCGAGACATGGCTGTCAACCACGACGTGACGGTCATCTCCGACGAAATCTACGACCAGATTCTCTACGACGACGTCTCCTTTACCAGTCTCGGCACGCTGGAGGGGATGCGAGACCGTACCATCACGGTCAACGGCTTCTCGAAGTCCTACGCGATGACCGGTTGGCGACTCGGCTACTTCGCCGGTCCCGAGGAACTGGTCGAGCAGGCCGGGAAAGTCCACGGCCACTCCGTCTCCTGTGCAGTCAACTTCGTCCAGCACGCCGGCATCGAGGCGCTGGAAAACACCGACGACGCCATCGACGAGATGGTCGCCGCCTTCGAGGAGCGTCGGGACCTGCTCGTCGAGGAATTCGAGAAGCGGGGCAAACAGATTGCCACGCCGCAGGGAGCGTTCTACATGATGCTGCCAGTCGATGACGACGACCAGGCGTGGTGCGAGCAGGCCATCGAGAACGCACACGTCGCTACCGTCCCCGGAAGCGCATTCGGGACGCCCGGCTACGCCCGCATTTCCTACGCCAACAGCAAGGAACGACTCGAAGAAGCAGTCGCACGACTCGACGACGAAGACCTGCTCTAGGCCCGTTCGTCGAGAATCTTTTCGATAATCTGCCCAGTCGAGAGAATCTCGTCCGGCCTCGCCTCGCGGCCGGAGGCACGAACCACTTCACAGTCGAGACCACGCTCAGCCAGTGCGGCCTCGATACCAGCCACGTCGTGGTGCTGGTCGTGACCGAGTGCGATGACCGACGGTTCGATTTCTTCGATCGGAATAAAAATGTCTTCGGGGTGACCGAGCCGAGCATGGTCGACAGGTTCCAGCGCCTCGACCATCTCGACGCGCTGTGGCCCGGAGATAATCGGCGACGGTTTGTGCGTGACGTTCTCAGAACGGGCGACGATGACGTGGAGTTCTTCGCCCATCGACGCCGCGTCCCTGAGATAGTGGACGTGACCGGGGTGGAGGATGTCGAACGTGCCCTGTGCGACGACCCGTTCCATCACGACCACCGATCCTCCTCGGACTCGCCGCGGAGTTCGCGGTCGATATCCTCCTGTGTAAAGTCGAAAAACTCCTCTTCGGGCGGCTCCACGTCGAGAACTGGCAGGTTGATTACCTCGCCCTCGCGGTCGAACGCCTGCCAATCCGTGCGACCGTACGGCGCGCCCACGATGATGTGTACCTTGTTCCGGCCGAACGTGGCGAGGTCTGCATCACTCGGACGCAAAACGCCGTTGGGGTGTGAGTGAATCGACCCGGACGCGCTCAAATCGTTCGGAACCATGTTCGTCTGGAACGAGGCACTGACCGGGTTGCTCTCGGTTCCAGGGACGACCAGCACCTCGGTGAGGACGGTGCCGTCTTCGTCCAGGCCGACGTTACTCGCTTTCTCACCGCGGAGCAATCCCATGTACTCGTTTGGATGGGCCTCTTCGGAGGCCGCCAGGGCGAACTCGAGTGCAGATTCTGCGATACCGAGAATCTCGCCCGAGCGGAACAATCCCATACACGTCGCTCTGTTCCGGGACTTTCTAAGCGTTCCGCTCGCGCGCCGACGCGTATCGAAGCTTAAAAACGCACCTACGTCGAAGAGATTCCCATGTCTTCACCGAACGGTACCGGGAACGCCGGTGCCACGGCCTCCGAACGGGCCACTGTCTACGACCTCGCTGCGGATTGTACGCTCGACGACCTCGAAGAGGGCGAACGCTACCACGCCACAGTCAATGGCGTCATGGACTACGGTGTCTTTGTCGACGTCTCGGACCGGGTCTCCGGGCTCGTCCACAGTTCGAACCTCATCGGCTCGTACGATGTGGGCGACGACCTGGTCGTCGAACTCACCGAGATTCTGGCAGACGGCGACGTGAGTTTCGCCGAAGTCCAGCTCGCCGAGTTCGACACCGAAAGCGTCGGCCACGGCAGCGACGTTGCTGCTGCGGACGTATCCGATTCGACCGGCGAGACAGTCCACCTCGACGGCCAGGTCGTCCAGATAAAACAGACCGGCGGCCCGACTATCTTCCAGGTCCGCGGTGAGCGGGCAATCGTTCCCTGTGCCGCGTTCAACGAGGCCGGCGTTCGGGCGTTCCCCGATATCGAGCTCGACGACATCGTACGCGTGACCGGAACTGTCGAGTCACGCGAGGGGGCCGTCCAGCTCGAAGCCGACGACCTCCGAGTGCTCGATGAGGAAGAGGCAGCTGACGTACACGAGCGTCTCGACGCCGCGACCGACGACCTGGCGGCCCCAGCAGCGGTCGAGCCACTGGCCGACTGGCCCGAATTCGAGAAGCTCCGAGAGGACCTCCAAGACATCGCTCGCCGTCTCCGGGAAACCGTACTGGAGGGTCGACCGCTCCGGATGCGCCATCACGCTGACGGCGACGGGCTGTGTGCGAGCGTCCCGCTCCAGTACGCGCTCGAACAGTTCATCGAGGAGGTGTACGAGGATCCCGACGCCTCGCGGCACCTGCTCAAGCGCCTCCCGAGCAAGGCGCCGTTCTACGAGATGGAGGACGTGACCCGCGACCTGAACTACGCACTGGAGGACCGCAAGCGCCACGGGCAGAAGCTCCCGATGCTGTTGATGCTCGACAACGGGTCGACCGAGGAAGACACCCCTGCCTACCGGAATCTCGCCCACTACGACGTGCCGATTCTCGTCGTCGACCACCACCACCCCGACCCCAAAATCGTCGAGCCGCTCGTCGACGCCCACGTCAACCCCTACCTCCACGGCGAGGACTACCGCATCACCACGGGGATGATGTGCGTCGAGATCGCGCGGATGATCGCTCCCGACCTCACGTCGGAACTCGAGCACGTGCCCGCCGTCGCCGGCCTCTCGGACCGCTCGGAGGGCGAAGCGATGCCCGAATACATCGAACTCGCAGAAGAAGCCGGCTACGAGGAGAGTCGTCTGCGCGACATCGGTGAAGCGCTGGACTACGCAACCCACTGGCTGCGCTACAACGACGGTCGGGAGTTCATCAACGACGTGCTCAACGTCAACTGCGATGATCGCGACCGGCACGAGCAGCTGATCGACCTCCTCGTTGAAGGCGCAGAACAGGACGTCGAGGACCAGCTCGACGGCGCGCTCGCCCACGTCGAGACAGAAGACCTCGACAACGGTGCCCACCTCTACCGCCTCGACGTCGAGAACCACGCCAAGCGCTTTACCTACCCGGCACCGGGGAAGACGACGGGGAAAGTGCACGACCGGAAAGTCGCCGAGACTGGCGACCCCGTTATCACCATCGGCTACGGCCCGGACTTCGCCGTGCTCCGCTCTGACGGCGTCCGCCTGGACATCCCGCAGATGGTCACCGAACTGACCGACGAACTGCCGGGTGCGGGTGTCAGCGGCGGCGGTCACCTCGTCGTCGGCTCTATCAAGTTCGTCAAGGGACGCCGCGAGGAGGTGCTGGACGCACTCGTCGAGAAGATGTCCGACGCAGAGATCGACGAAGACCTCCAGAGTTCGGCTGCGCTGCCCGAAGACGTCTAGTCGTCGGCTGGCGAGTCGGTCGCCGGGGTCGGCAGGTCCACGTCAGTCTGACTCGGCCGCCGTGCCGTGTCGACGCCCTCCCACGGATTCGTCTTCGCTTCGCTCTCAGTGCCGGTGACATCCTCTGATGCGGTTGCATCCGACGAATCCGACTCGTCGGTCACATCGTCTGGTACGCTGTCACCTCGGTGGATATCCAGCCACGGGCTTGAAGCTGTCATAATCGGGACTCAGATACCACTACGAAAAAATCCCCGTCAGACGCGTGTCAGCGCGGTGGCTGGTCGGGGTCGAAATCTAACCGCGTGCCGACCCGAACTGCAACCAGCGTTGCAGCGAGGACGACAACGACAATGGTAGCGGGTACCGGAGGCGGGACCGGCCAGTCAGCCTCGAAGACGCGCCCGTAGTACGACCCCACTTCTTTGCCCTCTAGCACAAGCACCACCTCTCTGTTGTCGCGAGCGGAGTTATTGTTCCAGTTGAGGCTTCATAGATTGAGTTGGCGTTCCAAAATACGGAGGGTAGAACCCGGGATGGGCGTCTATGTCGGTCATCGCTTATTCAGCGAAGATTTCAGTTCCACGAATCTCAAATCGGGTTCCACTTCGGAGCCGTCAGTCACACGAATGGTCCAGCCGTGAGCATCAGCCACTTGCTTGACGATGGACAACCCAAACCCTGTTCCATCCTCGGTAGTCGAGTAGCCAACGTCAAACACGTTATCTCGTGCATTTTCCGGGATACCAGGCCCATCATCTTCAACGTAGAAGCCATCATCTAACTCCCCAACAGTAACCGTCACATCCTCACCGCCGTGTTCAACCGCGTTCCGCATTAGGTTCTCAAAAAGTTGGCAGACATCTTTCGAGAGGAACTCACGGACCGACAGCGACTAACCCTCCGGGCCTGCTTGCATGGTGGCTACTTCGAGTCCCCTCGCAGGAGTACGGCAACAGAAGTTGCGGACGCTCTCTCGCTGACCCAAACAACGGTCTCACAGCACCTCCGGAACGCTCAGCGGAAACTCTTCGAAGGCATGTTCGAACAACTGTAAAATTGGCCAGATATGTTCGAGGATATTGTCCAGCAATTCTCACTTCTGATACCCATCCCTACAAAGTTATTAACATTCGTTATCAATTATCTATCATGCTGGATCGGATAAAACTCGACCGGTTCGACCTGCGCCCGAAACTAATCATCGCGTTCGTGATCATTGCCGCGCTGGTCGCCGTGACCGGTGCGATCGGATACACCTCGGTTGCCACCGTTGACGAAGAGGCACACATCATTGCAGAAGATGGGCTGAAGATGGACGCGTCCGCAGAGATGATCGTTGCCATCGAACAGCAACAGGGTGCGATACAGGCTGCCCAACTCGGTGAGGAAAACGCACAGCAACAATTCGAGGAGTCCACTCAACTATTCAACGAAGAGGCACAGCACCTCGAAGAGGCGGAGTTGAGCCCACAGCAAGAAGAGCAGTTCTCGACCCTCCAATCCCAACACGAGGAGTACAACACGCTCGGAACTGAATTTTTCGACGCGAGAGCCGCGGGTGAGACTGAACTCGCTGCACAGAAAGCCGACGAAATGGACTCTCTCCGTACCCAAATGGAAGAGGACGCACACGCCATCGAGCAATCGGCACAAGCAGACCTGGAATCCCAAGTCGAGATCGCCGATAGCACGACACAGACCGCACAACTGGAGATACTCGGGCTTACCATCGGTGCCTTTATTTTGGCCATCGTCATCGGCTTGTTCGTCGCCAGCCGCATTACCGCCCCTATCAAACAACTCTCCGCGGCCTCACAGGCCATGAGTGAGGGCGACCTTACCGCCGAAGTCGAAGACCACCTCGAAGACGACGAACTCGGCCGCATGAGCGATGCCTTCCAGGAAATGCAGGCCAATCTCCGAAATGTGTTCGATGAAATCGACACCTTCAGCACCAACCTCTCCACCGGTGACGACGCCCTCCAGACCCGCGACCGCCAGACCGACTTCCCCGGCACCTACGGTGAGATCATGACCAACCTCGATAACGGTGCCACCGAGATGGTCGGCGGCTTCGAGGAGATCCGTACCGCCAGCCAGAACCTCAAAAACGGGTCCCTCGATCAGAACATCGATATCAACCGCGCCGGTAACTATGGCGAGATTCTCACCGCCTTCGACGACGGCATGGGGGCGCTCTCGGGCAGCTTCGACGAAATCGCCACCGCGAGCGAGGACCTAAAAGAAGGACGCCTCGACCAGGCTCTCGACACCGACTATCCGGGCACGTACGGGTCTGTTCTGGCCGATATGGACGAGGGGATCGACCAGTTGAGCGCAAGCGTCGCGTCAGTACAGCAGATCGCAGACGACGTTGCAGAGTCGAGCGAGCAAACCACCGCCAGTGTCGAAGAGACCGAAACCGCAAGCGACGAGATTGCGACCTCTGTCGAGGAGATTTCGGCCGGCGCGGAGGACCAGAGTGAGAGTCTCCAGGAAGTTGCTGGAGAAATGAACGATATGTCTGCCACGGTCGAAGAGATCGCCTCCTCAGCCGAAGAAGTCGCCGCGACCGCTTCGACAGCCGTCGAGCGCGGCGAAGCGGGCCGCGAGTCAGCAGCTGAGGCGTCTGAGGAACTTGCCTCGATCAAAGCGCAGGCTGGCGGGGCCGCCGAGCAGGTTCAAGAACTCGATGCGAAGATGAACGAAATCGGCGAGGTGGTGGAGCTGATCACCGAGATTGCCGAGCAGACGAATATGCTCGCGCTGAACGCGTCGATCGAGGCAGCACGAGCCGGCGAAGCCGGCGAAGGGTTCGGTGTGGTCGCCAACGAGATCAAAGGACTTGCTGAGGAAGCCGCAGACGCGACGACGACCATCGAGGAGCGAATCGAAGATGTCCAGGAAACGACTGACTCGACGGTCGATGAAATAGACGACATGCGAGCGACTGTGGAATCCGGGGCCGAGACGATCGAAGAGTCGGTCGAGATGTTCGACGATATTGCGAACGCAGTCCAGGAGGCCGAAGGCGGTATCCGGGAGATCAGTGACGCGACTGACGACCAGGCGGCTTCCTCGGAGGAAGTCGTCTCGATGGTGGATGAAGTTTCCAGCGTGAGTCAACAGACTGCCGCCGAAGCGAGTAACGTGTCTGCGGCGACTGAAGAGCAGGCTGCCTCACTGTCAGAGGCAGCGGACGCACTTCAGGAGATGGCAAGCCTCGCAGAGGAACTGAACAGTCAGACAGAAGCATTCGACGTCGGAACGACGAGCAACCACGCACAGGCACCCACCACTACCAGTCAGTCACCAGCGGTGAGCGACGGGGGCAACGTCAGTGAGACCGACCGAACGGGTGAGCAGTCCCAATGAGTGAAATCCAACAGCCGGACACCGACACACAGGTGCTCGAATTCATCCTCGGTGAGGAACGTTACTGCCTCACGATCGATGCAGTGAACGAGATCGTGAAAGCGACCGAAGTGACACCCATGCCGGATACGCCACCCGCGGTCGTGGGCATGATGGATCTGCGTGGAAACACGACGGCTATCGTGAACCCGAAACGGGTCTTCGAGACAGCCGAGGAAACACCTGGCGAGCAGGTCATCATCTTCGACGACGATTCGGATCAACAGTTCGGCTGGCTCGTCGATCGGGTCCTTAAAGTCGAAACCCTCCAAAATCCGGAGACAGAACCGGTCGAAGACAACCAATTTGTCAGCGGTGTCGTGAGTCGAGACGGGGAATTCACGCTTTGGGTTGATCCGGATTGTGTGCATGAACAGTTCTCGATGGCCACTGAATAGAGACACAGTACAAATGGATACAGAAGAGATTAACGTACTCCATGTTGACGACGAACCGGCGCTCGCAGAGCTGGCAGCCGATATGCTTCACCGCGAGGACGATCGGTTCTCCGTCGAAACGGCACGGAGTGCCAGTGAAGGGTCGGATAGACTGGCGGCGGACAACTACGACTGCATTGTCTCGGATTACAATATGCCTGGCATGGATGGCATCGAATTCCTGCAGGCCGTTCGGGAAGAGTACCCCGACATCCCGTTTATTCTCTTCACCGGCCGCGGCAGCGAAGCCGTCGCCAGCGAAGCGATCGCCGCAGACGTAACAGGCTATCTTCAGAAGGGCTCGGGTTCGGAAAAGTATGAACTGCTGGCTAACCGAATCAGGAACGCTGTCCAAGCCCGCCGTGAGGCACAGCGAGCAGACAGACAGGAACAACTGATGCGCCTGACGGAGTTCGCCGGTGACACCGGCGGATTTGAACTGGACAGAAAGAGCGATACAATCCAACTGACTGCTGGCGTCCGTCGAATCATCGAGCGTCCCGAACAGACTGAAATCCCTGTTGAAGAGGCGATAGAACTGTTTCACCCCGACGACCGCGAAGGCATTCAGCAAATACTCGACAGAGCATTCGAAACGGGGGAGGAACTGCACGATAGGTGGCGACTCCAGCCAGGCGACGGCGATGAGCGCCTTCTGGACATTACACTCACTCCAGTCGTGGAATCCGGGGGGCAGGTAACGAAGCTCCGCGGGGCTGTCAACGACATCACCGACCGCAAGGAACGCCAGCGTAAACTCAAACAGATCGAGACGCTGTTCCAGCACGCACAGGATTCGCTGTTTCTTATCGATGTCGCCGAGGAGTTCAGTATCGAACGGGTGAATCCGGCGTGGGAGGACGAAACGGGTTTGTCCGCCGAGCGAGTTCGTGGACAAACACCGCGGGCTGTCCTCGGCGAGCAACCAGGAGCAAACGCTGAAACAAAATACAACGAGTGCATCCAGCGCCAGGAACCACTCCAGTACGAGGAAACGTTACGATTTGACGGAGAGAACTCGTATTGGATAACACAAATCGCGCCGGTCGTGATTGACGGGACCGTCAAGTATCTCGTCGGTTCGACACGGAATGTCACCGAACAGAAAGAGCGCCAGCAGGACCTCGAACAGGCCCGCGACCTCATGTCGAACATGGAGGAGTTGACTGACGCCGGCGCGTGGGAATACGACTCTGCGAGTGAACAGCTCATGATAACGGACGGGACACGCCAGCTGTACGGACTCAACCCGGACGAGGACCTCACGCTCGAAGCGGCGCTTGATGCTGTCCATCCCGACGACCGGGACCGACTCGCCGACCGACTCACTAACTGTCTCGAAACGGGCGAACCATACGAGATCAACGTGCGACTCACCACGGGCGATGAAGCGCAGCGATGGCTCACTGCTCAAGGTGAACGCGTCTCCGAGAGTGAAACCGGCAGCGTAGTCCGTGGCTATATCCGGGATATCACCGACGAGAAAACACGTGAACGACGGTTAACCGAACTGAACCAAGCCACACAGGCGCTCCTGGCGGCAGAAACCAGACAAGAGGTCGCTGATATCGGTGTTGAGGCTGCCAGTGATATCCTCGATTTCAAAGCGAATGCTATCCACGTCCCCGAGGCTGGCGACACACAGTTGGTGCCCGCGGCACAGACGGATGAGGTAGCCTCGCTCATCGGGGACGTTCAACCCCTTCCTGTGACGGACAGTATCGCGGGACGGGTCTACCGCGACGGCGAGCCAGCAGTGATAGCAGATGTACAACAAGACCCGGACATCCACAACTCCGAGACTAATCTCGGGGGGCACTTGTACCTGCCACTTGCCGACCACGGAATCCTGATCGCCGGCTCCGAGAACCCGGCAGCGTTCGATCAACAGGACCTCGCGCTCGGGGAACTGCTGGCGGGAACTCTCGTCGCGGCATTCAACCGTGTGGAACGCGAACAGAACGCCCGCCAGCGACAGCAGGAACTCGCGCTGTTCTTCGAGGAATCCCCGCTCGGGGCCATCCAGTGGGACGACGAATTCCGATTCGAACGGCTGAACGCACGCGCAGAAGGGATTCTTGGATATGATGAGCCAGAGTTACGCGGGGAGTCGTGGGAGACGATTGTCGCCCCTGACGACCACGACAAAGTCAACACTGTCGTCAAGAATCTTCTCGATGCCGATGGTGGAACCCACGTACTCAATCTAAACGTCCGAAAGGACGGCGAGGTAATCACCGCCGAGTGGCACAACCGTGCAATCACTGACGAAGATGGGAACGTGCAATCGATCTTTTCGAAGTTTCAGGACGTCACCGAGCGCGAGAACCGCAAGCGGGAATTAGAAGAGTACGAGACGATCATCGAAGCACTGACCGACGCAGTGTACGTGCTCGACGAAGAAGGGCGGTTTACCTACGTCAATGACGAGCTTGTCGAGTTGGTCGGCTACGACCGGGAGACAATCATCGGAAGTCTCCCGGCACTGATCAAAGACGAGGAGGCCGTCGAACGGGCCGAACACCAGTTGGGACAGTTGTTGTCGAGTGACGGTCCGGAAACAGTTACATTCGAAGTAACGATACACCCACAGGAGGGTGACCCGATAGACTGTGAGGATCACATGGGGGTTCTCCCGTACGAAGGCGACCAATTCAACGGCTCGGTTGGAACACTCCGGGATGTGACCCACCGGAAAAAACGTGAACAGGAGTTACAGGAGCTGAAAAACCAGTACGAGACACTAGCCGAGAATTTTCCCGACGGTGCGGTATTCCTCATCAACACGGATCTCGAATACGTACGCGCCGGTGGCAAAGAATTGAATAACCTTGGCCTGTCTCCGAACGATATTGAGAGCGCGAAACCACACGATCTGTTCCCCGAGGAAGTCGCGGATGAACTCTGTCACTACTACGAGGAAGCGCTGGATGGGAACGCCAACACGTTCGAACAGGAGTACGGGGGCAAGCGATACCGGATTCAGACGGTCCCCGTTCGGACCGACAGCGAGGAAATCGGCCGCGTGATGGCAGTCTCACAGAACGTCACCGAGGACGTCAAGGAAAAACAGGAACTCGAACGTCAAAACAAGCGACTGGAGGAGTTCACCAGTATCGTCAGTCACGATTTGCGGAATCCGCTCCAGGTGGCCGACGGACGGTTGGAACTGATTCGGGAGGAATGTGAGAGTGAGCATATCGACGACGTCGCACAGGCACTTGGCCGGATGGACACGCTCATTGAGGACTTACTGACGCTGGCACGAGAGGGTAAGCAAGTCGATGAGACCGAATCGGTTGGACTTGCGGACGTCGCCACGAACAGTTGGCAAACCACGAACGCAGAACAGGCCGCACTCGAAACCCACACTTCTCGGGCTATCAAGGCCGATCAGAGCCGCCTCCGGCAACTGTTCGAGAACCTCTACCGAAATGCGGTCGAACACGGCAGCAACGACGTGACTGTGACGGTCGGCGCGATGGATGACGGTTTTTATGTGGCGGATACCGGCCCCGGAATCCCCGAAAGCGAGCGCGAGGAGGTCTTCGAGGCGGGATACTCAACCAACGAGGACGGCACCGGCTTCGGCCTGCGAATCGTCGAACAAATTGCCAGCGCGCACGGGTGGGAGATTGCCGTGGGTGAGAGCGAGCAGGGCGGGGCCCGGTTCGAAGTCACCGGCGTCGAGTTTGCTGACCACTGACGAGCGGGTCAGACACGACTGTCAAAGCCGGGTATCAACGCTGGTCGCCGCTGAGTTCTAAGTAATATTGTAGTTGACAAGTTATGCTACAGTATAAAAACGCGTAGAGAAAGAGAACAGGCGTGAGAACCGCAGCCTCGTCGGTGATGGTCGTTCGGCTACTCACCAGCCACATTTAACGCACTGTTGAGTTCGAAGAGTTCTTTGACTGCCTCGCTCTTGGCGACTCGGTAGCGACGGGGTGACGTGTTCGGGACTTCTTCAACGATTTCAGTCTCCAGCAGGAGGTCGATATAGTTGCTCACTGTCTGGCGCGTGACTCCGGCGTGATCGGCCAATTCCGTCTTGTTGAATTCCCTGCCTGGAGGAAGGGTGAGAATGGCGTCGATGAGGATAGGGACGCTCTTGTGCTGAAAGAGATGAAGGACGCCAGTGGGGTTTTCCAGACGCGCTTCCTTCGTGTCTTTCTCCTCTGCAGGGTGTGTTCGCGTTGACTCGCTCATATGGTCAGTATGCCGAGTGACACACATAACTGTTTGCATAGGCGTAAACGCGAGATAACGTGAATTTATAACGGACGAGAGAAGACGGAGAATATGCGCAAGCCGTCAGTGAAATGTGCCCTCCTCGCGGCGATGGTAGCTGAGCACCGATGGGGATCGCCGATCGTTGAGGAGAACCTACTCTCTATATCTGCTATCGAGACGGACGACTACCCCACTGCAAGCGATGTATTTGACGAACTTCGCAGCGAGGACTACATCACGTCAAAGGGCAAGCGAGGCATTGAACTGAGCAACAGCCACTTTGGAGCGCTCGCTGACGTACTCTACTACGAGTGTGAGTGGGAACCTTACGAGATCAGGAGTCGGCTCAAACACTATGAGGGTTGGGACAACCACGAGTGGATGTAGTCACCGCCACCGTGACTCGATGGACGTGCGGTAGCGTAAACCGATGACACTCGTGTTCAGGCAATCTTTCACCGTCTGTGGCGAGTACTCGTCTCGAACCTGTTCTAAGTTCTCGTGGGATTCAATGAGGTGAGTCAGCGCCGCGTCGATCACGTCGCTACGCGGAGGGTCATCGCTCGGATTCGCAGCGACAATCTCCTCTGCCTGATCGAACAACCGCTTCCTCTCGTCGGTCAACTTCAGACTGGTTCGGTCAGTTGCCATGGGTGGTATAAGTAGATGCGTATGCACCGGGGGTGTGATTGCGTCGTTCTGGAGTCGGCGAACGGTGCTTCTTTATATAGGTCAGTGAGTCCAGCAAGAGTGCCGGGCAATCTCCCCCCGACACAAACCCCAATTGTATGCACCTGTTCGGTCGCTCGGCCCGGTCAGGGTGCATACATCGCGGACCTCGTATACATTGAGTCGCAACCCCGTGGGGTTGGCTTCGAAGATCCGGTTCCAGATGTCTCAACAGCTTTTTGTTTCGCATACAGGCTGTTTCTTTTGGATCATCGTATAAAGTTGGAAAGTTGCTCACAGGGTGTGCACGAACAAGTGATCGCGTACAAGAAAGAGAACTCCCAAGTGTTACAGAACTATTCAGCGAAAATAGCCTCGCTCACGCAGGAACTCGTATCGGTTTTTATGATTCCCGATAATGCCGTTGCCAGTGAGATTCGATCCTGTGTATCGGTCCAAGGTATCGGGATCCGAAATTATCGCCCCGTGGTAATGGTCAAATGCTTCAGTGGCGTCTACGAGTTTCTTTCCGTGTAACATAGACCAAGCATGTTCAATTCCACCAACATTAAGATCAGACATTACCGCGTATCCCTCGCTATATTCAAATCGGTTATCGTACTCCCACATTTTTAACGAGTTGACAAAACAGGATTTTTGTGAGGGTCTTGTAGCCTCAATAGCCTCTTTGATCAGAGTATATTCGTCGTTGGTTATGTGATCAGAAATTGAGACTCGACGTCCAGCAATAGTTGTATGCTCAATATTTTCCCGTGCTACCCCCTTTCCATTGTCTGCGACGAACCGATGTGTGGGGGAATTTTCCCGTGACGTCTTAACGTATTTAGAAGCGAGATTCATTACTATTCATTTGTTCGTGCCTGTGCTCTTGTCACGATAGGTATCGATGTCCTGCAGATTCGATCCAAGTTCGTTCTGCGGGTATTCACTCGTCGAAGACAGTTGGTGGTCAAGATCTTGGTCCTTTGTCGATACCCGCACGTACAGCCTACTTGCACGGTTACGGACAGAGTTCCTACTTATTTAAAGAATAGTTATTACGGACAGTCTGTCGAGGAACGCACGTTCTCGGACAGGGATGGGTCAGAGTAATCATACTCTTGCTCAGTGCAGGCAAGCTGTATCTCGCCGAGATGGAAATTCTCTGAAACCTTTCAGAACTAGCCTGCTGAATAGAGAGGATCTATGCAGCACTCGGTCACTATTGATTTCGCGCCATTATTCGTGCATCAACTCCTCGGTAAGACTGCGTATACAGCAGTCAAATAACATCAGGTGTTAGCAATTCACTCAAAGAGGGCAACAGAGATCTACGGGTGAGAGTCTGTATATATCCGAACCTCGCCAGCTGTCAGCTCCACGGTGTACCCCCAGAGACGAGTCGTGATTGTAATCGGACGACCTGAAAGATTGTCCACTTCATCGAGAAAGTCAACGTCAATCCAATCTTGGAGGGTGCTATCCCTTTCAAAGATGTCCATGTCGAGAGCGAGAAAAGCGTGTAGAACCGACTCACTCATCGGCTCATCGGCATCACGGGAGTACGCGACCAGCAGATCGGTGGATGTCTGCTCATGGTGCGTCGCCGATCTGACCGTATTTTTCTGTTGCCCCTCGGTGAGATCGTGTCCTTCCGAGAGGAGATGTGTCACCTCACCGTGTTCGTCGGTGAGTGGCTGAAGTGAGAAGTTGATGACTGCTTTTCGGTCTGCGCCCTGAATGGTCAGCTCATGATTGACAGACTCGCCGTTAACGCCCTTGCGAATATCGGCACGGACCTGCCGCTGAACGGTTTCTGAGAAGCGGATTCCGGGAACATTCCACAACTTCGTTCCGATTATCTCTTTCCGGTTACTTTCAGTGAATTTCAATATTGTATCATTCGCCGCCCGAACTGTTCCATCTGGTGTGAGAACCCCCACAAACTGATTGCTGTTGTTGAAGATCTCTTCATAGCTCGGATCCATTAGCCCCACCATTACTGGATATAAGGATTCATTAAGTATAAATCCCGTACACGTTATTGCCTGTTGGAGAGTATGGCCAATATCCACCAATTAATAATGGGTTTTACAACGGGTTCTCGATGTCTATAGATAATTGGTACGTGTTTAGCCCCGACGGATTTCGCCACTGTCTCGTAGTAGGCGACCAATCAAGGGGATATGTACCCTCAGCAAGATCTAATTGAGCTTCTCCAGGGATGGTCTCCGCTCGGAGACCATCCCGATGGCTCTGCTGAGGTACCGCTGAGGTGGTCATAGTGGATTGGGATGACCTCAGCAAGGACGAACTTCTCTCGCGGTTTCTCCAGATGGAAGATCGAATTGACGAGCTGGAGGAGAAACTGGCGCAGAAGGACGAACGAATCGAAGAGCAGCAAGAACGGATCGAAGAACTCGAAAAACGCCTTCGCAAATACGAGAATCCACATACACCGCCTAGTAAGCGACGGTCGGGGACCGAGTCCCCGACCTCGCAAAACGACGAGGACGACGATGTCAGATCTGACGGCGGCACTCCTGGACGGAAGGACGGTCACGACCCTGTGTGGCGTTCTACGGCTGATCCGGACGAAGAAGTTGAGGTCACCTGTGACTGCTGTCCAGAGTGTGGCCAGCACTTCGACGAGTCGGTGGGCGTCAGCCCCCGACTCGTCGAGGAGATTCCGGACCCACAGCCACCAGAAGTCACGCAGTACAACCGCCACTGCTACCAGTGCGACTCCTGTGGGACTGAGACAGTCGCTACACACCCTGACTGCCCCGATGAGGGGCAGTTCGGGGTGAATGTTATCGCTCAATCAGCACTATCGAGATACGATTACCGCCTGCCCTACCGGAAGATTGCTGACCGTTTCGAGCAGCTGCATGAACTGGAGTTGTCAGGCGCGGCCGCGTGGCACGCGACCGAGCGCGCTGCGCGCGCCGGTCGCTGTGAATATGAGCAGATCCGCCGCCAGATCCAGCAGGCTGACGTTGTCCACATCGATGAAACAGGCATCAAGCGAGATGGTGAGCAAGCATGGATCTGGACGTTCACCACCGAGAGCCACACACTCTACGCGGTTAGAGAGAGTCGTGGAAGCGATGTTCCCGCAGAAGTCCTCGGCGAGGACTTCGCGGGAACGGTCATCTGTGATGGATGGACGGCCTATCCAGCCTTCAGCGACAATCTCCAACGGTGTTGGGCACATATTCTGCGAGAGGCTGAAGATGCCGCTGAGAAGCAGCCAGAAGGCAAACCGATTTACGACTCTCTCAAGCAGTTGTACGTCGCTCTCCAGACGCGGCTGGAGAGCGACTTGACTGTTCGTGAGCGAGCAGAACTCCAGCGTGTTGCACGAAGAGAGCTTGAATCGCTGATTGAGCGGTCAGTTCCCGACGGACCAGTGGCAACACTCATCAAAAAGATCGAAGGTGGCCTCGACCACTGGCTCACCTTCGTCGGTGAGCCAGCGGTCTCTCCAACAAACAATGCCGCGGAAAACGCGCTCCGTGAGCCGGTGGTTCTCCGGAAACTTATCGGAACACTCCGCAACGACCGTGGAATGTTCGCTCATGAGACGGTGCTGTCCCTGCTGGCGACGTGGCGCCAGCAGGGACGCAATCCCTACGACGAACTCAAGCGAGTCGCCCGAAACAACGAGATGCTTTCACGAGATCAGGCTGTGCCGGCCGTTGAGTCCTCGGAGTAAACACGTACGATAATTGTTATCCCGAAAAAAGGGAACGAGCTGATGAACTACTTACAACGTTGGCTAACCCGATTCGGCGGGAGATCGTCCATTATTTCGAGAATCATATTGAGGGGACGAGTTCGTCCCTTGAGGAATTGACCACGCACCTTGCAGATCGTCTGCCAGGCGAGAGTCAAGAACATCTTATGTTGACACTTCCCCAAACGCACCTGTCAAAGCTTCAATCACGGGGATGGTTGAGCTATGATACACAAACCGGGGAAATCACGTATCACGGAAGTGAGGACGCGAAGCAGTTGTTGACCGAAGTTCGGGATATGTTCTAAAAAGCGTGTCCTAACACGTTGAGTGTCCCAAATCCGCGGGTTGCTCTTCGTCTGTATATTGTGAGAGCCAGCCCATATTCAGTAAGATGATCGGTACGTAGTTCCCTGTACTGATCAATCTGCTCACTCGAAAACTGGTGGTGGTCCCGTGCAAGATACGCGCGATCTATCTTGCACACGTTGAATCGATCTATCCAACAGATGGTAGGTAGCACAGTGACCGAGACAGAGCGTGAGTGCAGCAAATAGAACCGACTTGATCCACGATCCGTCGTTTGAATTGGCCGTTAGATGGTCGGTTGCGTATTGAACAAAACCAGACAGCACAACCTTCTCATCTTCTAATTTCAACTTTATCACTTAAACGCCTTGGTTCATAATGGACAAGATTGATATTTTATTAACACTTTAGTAATATAGGGCTTTCAAACTTGGTCTTAGTGGACATCCAATCCCCTCCCACTTCGCTTTCCCGTTGTCCGAGGCCCTCAACCCTCTATCCTCGGTTGAAAGCCCTGTTTTTCCCTCGAAATCGGTGACCGATACGCGCGGTCTATTCAGCACTCGGCATTATATTAGGCTTCGAACAGGTCAACTCGACAACTGCTGAATTTAGAGGTTCCGTTCACCACTTGGGGGAGGTATCGAAGCAAGAGACCCCGTGCAAGTCAGTCGAAGCTATCGGTCCAATATTGCAACGAAACCTGCCACCTGACCGCGCATGTTTTTTTAGTCGAGTATATCGGGATTGTCCTGGTCGAATGGGTCCTCGATATCGCCGATAATTGTTTCCAGTAGGTCGGTGACAGTTATCAGTCCAACCACCTCACCGTCTTCGATGACGAGCGCCATCTCTTGTCGTTCTGTCTGGAACTGATCAATCGCATCACTTACGTCGGTATCAGGTGAGAGTGTCATCGTCGGTGCTGCCAATTCAGTAAACGCACCGTTGCCAGCAGACAGTTCCTCACGGCGCTTGAACAGGGCCGGGCTGTAAACGATGCCACGGAACTCGGTGAGGTCCTCACCGATCAGTGGATACCGCGTGTGTGGGTGCTCTTCGAGTTTCCGAAAGTTCGATTCAGGATCATCCTCAGTAGACAGCGCTACAATCTCCTCCGGCGGAATCATGATTTCTCCCACCGACTGCTCGCCGATGGCAAAGGCGTTCATAACCTCCTCACTGCGTTCCTCGGCCAACTCACCCTCATTGAGCACCGACCCAAGCTTGTTTCGAAGGTCAGCGCGGGTTTCGATGACCTCCTTTTCGGTCTCTGTCCATGCCTGGGTCATCTCGATACCGAATAGACCGAGCGTTCCCTTTGCAACCGAGTCACCGACCCAGATGGCCGGAGCGAGTATCTTGGAGAACCAGTACAGTGGCCGTGCGCCGTACTGGGCTACCTGTTTGGAACGTTCGACACCAAGATACGTCGGAGTCTGTTCGCCGTGGGTGAGATGGATCAGATTGATGAGGAGAAACCCGAGGAGTGAACCGGCCCCGATCGATGCGAGGGTGGTGTTCTCGAATAATGGTTCGAACAGGGCTGCTAGTCCGGGTTCAGCGATGATTCCCAGTGCGATACTGGTCCCAGAGATCCAGACCTGACACGTCGTCAAATAAAATTCCAGGTCGTTAGTCATTTCCCAAGCGAGTTCGAGCCCAGGGGTATCGAACTCCGATTCGGGATACTGTCTGACTCGGGTTAGCGCGAATTCGATTGCGACGAAATACGCGTTTACCCCGATGAGGATAAGGCCACCGAGTATCCGCAACCCGATCTCAAGCGGTTCCATTACTGGCTACATTCATCCCAGACACAAAACAGTGTATGAATGGGAAGAAATACGACAATTTGACCTGACCAGACTGCAAAATAAGCGCCCTGTATCTTTTATAGTCTTCAATATATCTCGTTGAACTCTCATAACTTTCGGAGATCAGTAACAGGTCTACTAAGTGGGTGTTTCAAATCAGATAGCGATGAAATCTATCTCCTAAGACCTCTTATCTGCGTACAGACCGTACACGGCTTTCAGATCAAGGTGACTTAGCAGAGCGATGAGGTTGTCTCCAGTGAAGTGGTTGTGTACAGGCATGAGGTATCGCCTCCGAATTCCGCTTCAGTTAGGTCAGTCGAAGCTTGTCGGACTCCGGTTCGTACAGATTGCCCTGTTTCAGTCCCTTGGCAATCGCTTTCTCCGCCTTCTCTTCTGAGATTCCATTAGCAACCATCTCTTCAATCACTTCGGCGTGTGGGGCTCCGCTCTCATACTCGCTGGACAGATCACGTACGGTTCGTTCGAGGGATTTAATCCGATCACGTTGGGACTTTGAGTTCCCGACTTCAATTAGATCTGCATCGAACTCACCTGTCTCGGGATCGATCCCGACATCTTGAAGCGATTGCTTGACTAACCATATCGCTCGACTAACATCGACATCTTCGACGACATCTGAATGTCGTGCACGCGCACTTGCAGTTGCGAGCCGAGTCAAGCCTTCTAATTTCCGGACAGTAACCGGTACTGCCGAATCCTCGTCATCTCCTTCTTTCCGAATGGTCTGGAAGAATTCCTTTAATCGTGTTTTCGATTCATCTGGTAATTCAGGCAGATACGATTGTGCTTCTGCGATCCACGCTCGCAGAAAACCGATATTGTCGTCAACTGACGCCTGATGGTCTTCGTTCCGCTCAGCTTCCATGTCACTCTGGAACCCATCTAACACGGCTGATGCTAACTTGTCATCACGCTCAGCATCTACCTCGTCGGTCATCGTCACGATGAGATCAAACCGGGAGAGTAACGATCCCGGCATATCGAACTGCTCTGCAATTGGTTCGTACTGATCGAACCGTCCGTATCTCGGGTTGGCTGTTGCCATCACACTTGCTTCTGCAGGCATCGTGACGTGCTGATCTGCAACCGTTGCTGAGACTATTTGTGACTCCATAGGATTATGAAGATCCTCAATAGTACTCTCACCGATCTTATCCAACTCATCAATGACGAGCATCCCGTTGTTAGCTCTGACAATCGCGCCGGACTTGATCGTCCAGCCAGACATTTCATCGTGTACAGCTGCAGCAGTAAGCCCTACCCCCGATGTTCGTGTTGAGACGAACTCCGACCGGGGCACGATATCTGCTGCTAATTCAGCTATGGCAGTCTTCCCCGTACTTGGATCACCGCAAGCCAACACGTGGATGTCACCGCGTTGCGAGTTGTT
Source organism: Salinibaculum salinum (assembly GCF_037645885.1). Classification (NCBI taxonomy): domain Archaea; kingdom Methanobacteriati; phylum Methanobacteriota; class Halobacteria; order Halobacteriales; family Haloarculaceae; genus Salinibaculum; species Salinibaculum salinum. The sequence goes on from NZ_JBBENW010000005.1 coordinate 155,096, forward strand.
CAGGCGCGGAGAACTACAGGCTTGTAACAGCACAGCGAATTTCAACATACGGAGCTTGGAACCGCCTGGAGCGTACATTTCTGGAGCCATCTTCGAATCCACAATCTCACTTATCGGGTCATGTACCTCCTCGAAGGCGTCAATATCATCTTGATATGTCTCGACATTCACGTCAACTTCATCAACGGCTTCAATTTCACGGGCTTGCAATCGGTACGGCCGATTCCAACTGTTCGTATCTTCCGTTGTCAAGTACCCATTGACCACAACGTTTCGACCTAATTCGCCAGTATACGCACCTGCAAGCGATGCCTTCAGAGAGACAGTGAGGGTTTCAACCCCATCTTGTGCGTGTTCTGGAGGGGTCTGGAGCCGTAACTGCTGATAGTCCACGAACTCGGACTTTGTTTTATCTAAATCAAACGGGCCCTGTCGCTCACATCCCACACATTCGTGTGGCTCCAGTAGGTCATCATCGGTCATTCGCTGCGGTATCGACGAATTTGTACCGCACCGCAAGCACTTGAATACGGCTTCTGAGAGAACAGGATCGACTTCAGTTACCGTGTCGATCTGACCCTCTATTGCGAAGAGCCGTTCCAGCTCTTGTGACCGGTAATCACCGACAAGCCGCTTGTCTGGCAGGTCTGTCCATCGAATCGTGAAATCCTCCGGATCGATATCTGCCTCAACTAATTCGACTATGACAGTTTTAATCGCTAATCCTTCCGGGTAGTGGGTACTTCCTTCTTCAATTGTTTCCACGTGTTCGAGCAAGTCCTGAACCAACTCGGGCCCACACGCTTCTGCTAACGTCGCAGCCGATAATTGAATCCAACACTCATCAGGCACTCGGTCAACAAATGCCTCTATCTCTTGCTCGTGGTGAGTCTTTAACCACTCTTCTAGCTCTTGCCTTTGCTCGGTGTAATGGTCGCCATCTTTCTGATTCTCATCATCAGGCTTGTGCCCGTTCGTATCAGCATCCAACTGCTCACTCGGAGCCATCGTTATCCTCCTGAAGCAGTGCGAATTCCTGATGGGCCGTCGCCTCTTCATCTTCTGTCTCTGCGGCACTCATATCCAAGTGCAGACGCCGCTGTTGAATGTCCACGTTACGTTCGGTGACGCGTGCACGTACGTCACTACGAACTTTCTTGATAGCATCTTCACTCGCCACGCCCTGATTTTTGATCTCCGCAGCTGCCCGCAGCTCACTCCGTTGTGAAGCGATCCCAAGTGTAGGGTTATCCACTAACCGGTCAATGATGTCGTCAATTATGCTACCGTATTCTCGGCGTTCCTCTTGTTGTAGTTCTATCTTCTCTTTGAGACGTTTACGCCGGTCAACAAGCTCATTTTTCGTTTCTGCCAATGACTGGATCTCGTCATCATATTCAGCAATGCTTTGCTCAAGCTCCTCGACCTGCCGATACAGCGCGGCCAAGCTATCATTTTCAACGGCAAGGTGAACTTTGAGAGCCTCTGTGACGATCTCCCAATTGTTGTCATCCGCCTCTCGCAGTGGTTCGAGAACTTCAACGGGCAGCTCAAGATGCGTTCCTTCTCGGTGCTCCCGTGATGTCATACAAGTACCTCCGCGTGCCCGTGGGGCGTAACCGACACTACCGATGAAACATCCACTGTCGGAACAGCCTGTCTGAAATGACTGATATTGTGATTCTGTGCGTGCGCATTGGCAGGCTGACTGCCATTTGTAACTCGGAAATGGGGTCCGATCATGCACGAAGGGATGGAGTATACACTTAGGAATCCCTTCGCTAAGTGCCTGTAACTACTTGATCGGAGCTAAGAAGGAAATATAGCCAACTCGAATTTGGAGTTACTTTGGAACCTCGGCTCGAATTTGGAGTCGATTAAGAAAATATTCAACTCGAATTTGGAGTTGGCTTGGGTTGCTAAATAGCTGGGAAATGGAGTAGAATGCATCAATGGGTACCACGCTTACCGACTACCTCAACTCAAAAGGGGGAATCGGTATCCTCGCAGCTCTCCAAAAACACGGCAAAACGTACTCTGAAATTGAACCTGATGTCCTGATCACATCCTCTACTATCAGTACACGGACTGACGATGGAATCGACGCCGGATTGCTTGAACGTGCAGCCAGCAAGCGAAAAGATCGGACAGTAACAGAATACCGACTCACGGATTACGGTGAAGCAGTAGTCCGTGACCTCTCACAACGAGGTATTCTGAGTAGTTACCAGGAAATGCGAGATAATCAGCGAGCACTGGACGAAAAGACAGAAAACTTCCTAGAGTGGGCTAATGAAAACCCGAGCCACTACGTTAGCTACATGGAACCACACGAGGAGACACTACCAGACCGGAACGACAACTCAAGCGATTCCTTGGAACGTGTGGTTAAGCCCCGCCCGGACGACCAGATCGACGAACCGACGGACAGCCCTGATTCGAAAGATTCGGAACCTGAGGATAAATCACAATCTCGCCTCTCTGACGCCAATATTCAGGAGAAGATGCAGGGAGCTGCTCACGACACGGACAACGATGAAAATGCCGGGGAAGATGCTGCAAGCACAGAAACGGATGCAGACGAGTAATTGACTCCTCTTTTACCCCCAATATCATTAAGAACCGCAATAGCAGCGCGCTGGCGTCCCACAAGAAGGAACGCTTAGGACTACTCGTCGTCCAGAACGTTCTCTTGGATGTCTGTGATGAGCTGCGAAGCATCGGATGCGATATCGTCATAGCCTCCTTCGATGGCGAATCCAGCGGTTCTACCTATCGCATCTTCCATGTGCTTGAAGTAGGTCCGATCACTGCCGATATGCTTACTCGCATCGTACAGGCAGGCCCGCGGCATGGACAGATCCATGCCTTTCTGAGCCTCTAACTCTGCTATGATTTCTTTCGCTTTCTCGATTTTCTGTACTCGCTTTCGGGTGGTTACGTTAGTCATGGGTCTGACCCAAACAGGTGAAACCGCTACTCTCTTTTTTTTAATACTCTGGCTTCTGGCGGGTTCTCCAACTTGCTTGCAGTGCGATCGCCACAATCATTCGGAGAAAGAATCTCTATCGTCCTTCTCAGCGGTCGTTGAAAACAGGGGTAAGCAACGGCCTGGTTAACTTGAGGAAACAGTTTCAGTTAGCGAGTCAGGAACAGTAAATGGAAGATCTTGCTCAATAGTGTCGTGATAGAGCGTGTCGATTTTCTTAATTAGGTCAGGATTCGACACGACGTGGTCGTCTATTGCTCTGGCTAATGCCGCGATGTACGCCTCGAAAAAGTCGCCATGGGACTCAACATTAATTTCGTACGTGGCCTCAAGCACATTCGCCTGATTCCCGGTTCTGGCCGTTCGAGCTGGCAGTAGCTCTGTAATATCGTCATCACTGTGGAACCGTTCAGCGAAGTTTTTGACAAAGTCATCGTGGCCAGCGCGTGCATTTCGGAGCCAGAATTTCAATTGCTGATCGCCAATCGCAACTGAACGGTACTGATCCCCAAGCCGGTGGACAAACCCGACACGAGCGTTTGGCTTGGGTGAATCAGTTATCGGACTGGCTTCATCCAGTTTCGTCCACCACTCTCGCGGGAATACCATATTCCAATCTGTATGCCCCTGCCGGAAGACCCACTGACGTGATTCACCTGCACTCACTGGAATTTCAGCAAGCACATACTCCTCTGGAACCTCTCCGTTCTCGACGATCGTCACCGCATCAAGAGCCTCCACTAATTCAACGCCCCAAGTGTCGATGAAGTCGTCCCACTTGTCTGTGAACGCAGCTTGCACATCCGAAATTTCGTCGTGATACTCAAGATACAATTCGACCTTATCCTGCTGGGTTTCTTCGTATTCGGTCATCGTGAGTTCACTCCGGATGTTATCAATGAAATCGTTGAGTTGCGCTGTTGTCCGCGCTGGGTATTCACCGTGACTTGTAGCAAGAAACGACTGGAGATTCGAGGCCACCCATTCCCACGTGACCGGGACAAACTCATTCGCCTTCGGAAGCGGAGCGTCGCCAGGAGCAAGATAGACGTAATGATGACTGTTCGACGGCACCTCGTCTTTCTCAAGCCCAATACTACTGAACGAATCAGTGTCAACATAGTCACACGTCTGATCGTCGCCCTCGGAGGCCTCTACCTTCAACTCCCAGCAAATGAACCAGTCTTTGCCGGCCCAGATGACAGCATCTGGACGCCGTCCGTTGGAAGTGATCACCTCCGTTTCGATCTGTATATCGTTGAGATCGAAGCGGGAAAATGAGTATTCGACATCATCACGCTCGGATACTGCAGAGAGGAAATGTTCTAACAAAGCGTGATCAAGCCCGTGAGCTCCACCGGGTGACAGAAAATGAAAGAGTAGCCGTTGCCAGTCCTGTTCTGCGTTGCTCCGACCAAGGATTTGGAGTGTCGTTGGCGGAGGCTCTGTGGACTCCGGCAGCAGATCCAGCCGGTTTTTGAATTCGCCAAGTCTCTGTTTGAGACTATCTGACACGTAACATACTCCTCTCGGTTTCCAAATAAAGGAAAGAGCCACTACTCATAAAATCTGTGGGTAAGGGCACAGATGAAACGGTTGCTCCAGGCACGTGTCGGTTGCAGTCAGAACACGATAGATCTGTATAAATGAGCACGGCAGTTATCAGCCCGTTGAATGATGGGGACTGGAATTGATTGAGAGACGCATTGATTGGCTTTTTCGTGTCGGTAGTGGTCGTCGTTAAGTGAGGACACTCCTCTCTCATTATATGATATACAATTCGCTGTACAATGTACAACTTCGTGGCTATTACAGTAGTTTTGGGCGCAGTTTGCTCATCGCGCTCCACTCCGTTCTATCACTATACAAAATACAATCTCTTGTATAATGTACAAGCTGAGCTTGTAAGAGGGAGCTCAGACCAGACGACTACGCTCAGAAATATGGTTCAATTCATCAGAACAGCTCGTCGATAGAGGCATCTGAGCTTGAAGATGTGTTTGAGAATCCGGCTCTGCCACGACGGAGAGAAGCAATTAGTGCGCTCACGGATGCTGGACTCTTGTCGTCGCTGGAGGCCGAGGCGTATGTCCGGTGCGTCATAGAGGAGCAAAGTCCAGTTGACGAGCAACCATTCTCTCAAAGTATTGTTAGGTCAGCAAAGGAGAAGCTCGCCGCAGCACGAGAATCATTCAGCATTCTCGATAGGTATCGTCTTCCCAAGGCTCCGACTAAGTGCTCAAAGTGCGGATCGGCCCTCGGTAACGTGTGGACAACGAATCTTGAGGGAAGGCCGCTATGTCTTGATTGTGCAGAGGTTGGCCGCCCAGAACTGAATTCTTAGTCCCCTGCCTGGGCATAGTAAATTAATAACACGCCATAATGAGTCACAACGATAACGAGGTCGATGAAGCGTCAGGCCCGGAGATGATGGCTCCGTCGTTCGGAGCGTCGGACAGTTTCTGGAACAATATCAACGCGAGTGATCAAGCCGATCATCGATTTCCCGAAAAAGACACTCGGAGTGAGTCTCCCTCTGGTCGGAGCACTGACGGTGAGAATCTGCCGATCCGAAAGGTGTGAACTCCAGGCGTGCCGATGATCACTTGATTGAATATGGAATTACGAGAGAGGAGGGGGGGTTTTCTGCGGGCGGTAGTGAAAGCGATGAACGGTGAATTGCAGGGGTACAATTTGACCGAATCAATCCGTGAGATTAAATCTGTTCGAAACCGACGAAGACAGTTAGTACGTTCACGCGTGTTCTATAGGGATCAGCGTAAGAGTTCATATTCTCCTGTAACAGATTACAGATCGATTGAAATTGGCGTGAAAGATATAGAAGATAGATGCAGCAAGGCCGTTTAAACCTATCATCGACTAAGGAATTCAACAAAGCCGGATTTCCGAGACTTCACAGGTTAAATGGATAGCTGTTCAGCCAGTTCTACTGCGAATTGATAGGTCTGGGAAGCGAGGCCGATCACGAACTCGTATCCGCCGAAGCCGCCGAACAACGCCAGAAATACCAAAATCACCGTCAGCCACTTCACCGTGTTGTTGATCTGGATGTTCGTCGCCGACGACTGGTACGACAACAGCCGGTTCAAGCTGGTCGCGGTCACCGAGTACCGGTCAAACAGGCCTTCGTAGTTCTCCTCAACCAGTTCCATCTCGTCGATGATATCGTCCAGAATGGTTGTGAACACGCCTTGGGCTTCTTCCGTATCGTCGATCCTCCGTATATCCGAGATCGGGATCTCGCCGTGGTCCCGCTGCTTGAACCAGTCGGTCAGGTATTCGAAATAGTTCTCCGCGATCTGCTGGTGGAACAGGACCCGCGAGTACGTCTCTGTGAAATCCAGGTCGGCATCGATCAGGTGCTCCATGTCGTCCTGGATGTCATCGATACTGCCGCCGGCATCGATCCGTGATAGTGAGAGTTCTCGGACGGACTCGTTCAAATCCCAGAACTCCAACTGCTTGCCCTTGAACCAGTTGAAGAGGTAAAGCAGCGGGAGGAACCGCACTAGAAAGTCCGAACTCAGGGAAAGCGCCGATGGCGGGGTCCGCTTGTTCTCATCCAGAACCAGCTGGTCGGAAATCTCGATCATGGTATAGGAGCTATGGTGCGTCATGTTATCTGGCGACATCTTGCTTCCCGAACCGACAACACAGACCACATTGGCAGCCTGCGGGATTACCGACTTCGTGGATAATGGATCGATATCCAGCATCTCGAAAAACCCGCGTCGGCCGAAGTGCGAGGCGTACGAACGATAGAGTCGCTGATAATCCGTGACGTCGGGGGAGCCCGTCAGGGCTTCGTTGACGCTCAACCCTAATTTGAGCGTGGACAGCGTTATTGGTGTGTTCCTCCCGGCGAGCCGTACCGGGTCATCGTGACTAGAAACGAGGCCGAGAGAGAACCCATCGAAGATGTCGCTCCATGCCTTGCGGATCGCGTTACGGGCCGATGCCAGACTCGCATCTTTGTCCGCGGTCCAGATGGCATCAAAGTAGTCCGTGGTCAGCTTGCCGGAGAGGATGACGTGGTAACCGAGTGGGACGGAGTTGAACTGAATCACCGTCAGGTTGAAGGAGTCGAACTCACCCCGATCCTTTTCTATTTCGCCCCATTCTTGCGAGGTGAGCGGGAGTGTACTCGTTCCTCCTGTCGTCATCTCCTCCGGCGTCTCGTCCACCTCGTATAGGTCCATCAGGTAGGCGTCCAGCTGGTCCTTGTTTTGGACGCCGACGAAGTCGATCGCCAGCATCACCGCTGGCCCTTCGAAAAGCATCTTGACCTCGCCGGCCTCTGTAAGGGAGTAGGTTGGCGGGTTCTCGTCGCCAGGTTGGATGCGGTCTCGATTGATCAGTTCCTCAAACGCGGTTTCGATGATATCACGATCATCTCCGCGATTCTCATTGATCGCGGTTATGATGTCTTCCTTCTCCTGCGGGTCGCCATCAAGCCGACCGAGGATATACGCCTGAATTCGCTCAATATCGTCCATAGCAGCCAGTGACCTGTTATTGTAAAAACGGTTGTACTATGGACACGAAAGAGTACCGTCACAGAATCGGAATAGAATTTAAACCTAGAATAGCGCTGTTCCCAGAGTGGATATATTTGTATAAAAAACCTGTCTTTTCACAGACTGTCAGTAGGGATGATAGACTCACAGTACGACTATTGAACTAGTTCTTCTGTTTCGGCAGTATCGAAAGCGTTCAAATAATACATCCAACCCCATCACGTACCAATATTAGTAGTTTTATATATTATATATGTACTTTTTTGGAAGCCGAAAGCTGAGGACTAGGTTATATACGTTCATAGATAGTTACATCATATATGGAGGATATCCGTGTATCTGGACCTGATGACGAGGTTCAACGTTGGAAAGATGAAGCAGAGGAGTTGGGGATCCCACAGTCTCGATATGGAAGAGAACGAATTCGGGCTGGTAACATGCTTTGGGAGACAGGTGAGTTCCAGGCGGATCGCCTAACACAGTTGCTTGGGGATGACGGCACCACCGGTGAGTCAGCTACACCTGCATCTTCACAGACTACAATCGAAGATAGTCTTAGAGAAAAGGTCCTCCGTGAGTTGCCGGTGAAGGGTGCCCGTGACGCTGTTGAGCTCTCAGATCTCCGCCAGCTGGTCTTCGGGACTAAAGAAGAACAACGAGAAGCGATCTTAGATTCATTAGAGGAATTGAATAAGCAGGGAAAGGCAGAGCGTACGGTGAAGGGAGGTTTTGTTCAAACTAAAGATGAATAAGAGTAACACACAAGAAGAGCAACCAGATAGCCCAGCCCGTCGGGAGCGTAAGCAGGAAACAGAGAGGACATGGAAAGAACATCCGATTAGGGAATACCACAAAAGTCAGGATTTGACCAAAAACCATGCTTCAAGAGAGGAAATGGTACTTGGCCGATTCGAGAAATTCCTAGCTAAATCTGAGTCAGTTCCAGATGTTGTTTCCGGTGTACGGGATGTTGTCGAAACAGACATCAGGAAGTTTGTCAATGAAGATCTTGACAATGATCCACAGCTTGGCGACCGTACCATCATCGATTACCTCGATATACTTTCAAAGTTCTACACTACATTAGTAGATAATAACGCGATTGGAACTAACCCCGTGGACAGTACGCTCTCCGAAGAGCGTGAGAACCGGGACTGGGATTCCCCCGATCGCCCGTTTATCTCTTTCACCCAGATGAAGACATTTCTCAAATGGCTTGACACTCCATTTGCGCGCGCGTTCCATCTCACCGGATTGAAAACTGCTAGCAGAGCGGGAGAAACGATCAATACCGACCTTCGGTGCTGCCATATTGATCACCCCGTCTTCTGGAATCTTGTAGAAAAATATGATGTGACGCTGGACCCTCGTGTTCGTGATAAGCCAGATTCTATCCTGATTTATGAGGAGTTCAACGCTGATGATGAAATTCCAGATGGGGATACTCCTGGTCCTGAGAAGAATGGAGAAACACGAAAAACAGGGAACAAACGGAAAGAAGAAAGTGGGTCAGTGATCCCCATCGACAGCGAACTCAAAACAGCGCTTATTGAGTATCTCCTTGTGCGACCGGAAACGACTGAACGACAGGTACAGCCACTATTCACCAATAAAAAGCAGGAAGAAGGAGGATCAAGCCCTGGACGATTAGGATCTGATGCAATGAGAGTCCGCTTGTTTTGGAGCGAAAATACAGACAGTGTGAAGATATACGGAGAGGATCGCGCTCTAAGTGAGTGTCCCAACTGTGGCGGGTTTGTTGTGGAGTGGAACCCTGTTGAAGCTGAGAAGACAGGGCGAGTATTCGAATGTGAAGACTGCGGGTCACAACACCGTAGACCGGTTCTGTGGGATCATGGGCTTAGTACCGAACAGAAATTCACCTTCCATGTCGTACGACATTTCTTCTCAGATGCTCACAGAGCAGGATCGTCAGAACTCCATAATGGAGAGCTCTTAGACAGGGTCCGACAATATCGAATCCGAGGAGATCGCAACAGCGGTGATGCGGACAGTGAAACTTACCAACATAAAGAAAATCAAGACTGGGAGAGAGATGTTCGAGAACCGTACTTAGATGCTGTATATAAATTTGGAGTTTATGACAAGGTAATCTCTGCTGTCGGAGAGACATAGTGTTACTTTTAGCGGCCATCAATTGCCCGTCCTCTACGACCTATAACACTTTCACCCTGGGTGGCCTTGTATCCCGGATTGAAAGCCACTTTCCACTAAGAAGTTGTTATTGATGGGCATGGACAGTCTATCCATCATTATGCTATATTAGGGTTCATATCTAGGGACACAAACAAATTTAAAAGTTTGCCTTATGGGCCCTTCAACCACTTTCACTCCGGTTTGCAGAAATTTATATTCATACGTTGACTACTATTCAACATGGGTAATCTTGCACCAGTCGCATTCGATATTGAAACCTCTGGCTTAGATAACCAGGCTGTAGTAACTGTTGCAGGGTTCTCACACCAACTGACCAATTGGATTGTACTAAATACGGGGGATCGTCACGCCTCCACTGACTCCCTCACAGAAGCACTCAATCAATGTACAGATAATCAAACTGAACTCACTGTAGTAGCGAGCGAAGAGAAGCTACTTCGAACTCTTGGTGACTTCGCTGATAATCGGATTGACGGCGATATCCATTATCTCACAGCCTACAATGGGGAAACTTGGAATGGGGGATTTGATCTTCCATTTCTCCGATCCGCCTGTATTCGAAATGATACCCAGTGGCCATTCGGTGACATTGCCTACGCAGACACAATGGAGGCTACAAGCCGGTTTGCCACAAACAACGGTAATGACTTGGTCGGCATCTACAATACACTCATTGGTGACGACACTTGTGATCCATTTACAGACAGTGAAGAAGCGGTCACAGCGTTCGAAGACGGAGACTGGCTACCGCTTCTGAAACACAATCTATCTGATATCGAGCGGACGCGGGAACTTGCTGAACTGGCGGGACGGTTCGTTCCAAGTTCCGATTTTTCAATGAAAAATCTTGCGCCGCCAGAGGTTCGATAATCTATGTTCACCGCCATACACAGACCATCTGACCAATTAATTTCTGGACTGGATGTTATGGACCCGCAGTCATTATTCTCAGATACAGACACCTACCGTTGCTTGCTCTGTAATGACGAAGTAGAATTTAACCGGAGGGCAGACCAGCATGAACTCTTCACTCACAGTAGTGGGAAGAATGATTGTTTCGGTCGTCCACAGAATTCTGATGTACATCAAGTCGGGTGTGAGCAAGCAATAAAAATGGCTTGTACTCAATTGGGTTACAATCGAGAAGCTGTTGATATCGAATTAGAAATCACAGGAGGAGGTACGACAAGAGTAGACGTACTAATTGAGGAGCCAGAACCAGTCGTTATTGAACTGTTCCATTTGAGTAGAGTGTGCGGATTGCACCGGAGACTCAAAGTGATTTTAAATAATGACTATGCTTGTCATATTATTTGTGTGGAGCCGGGAAAACATCGGCCAGCACACAAACCCGAAGATTTTGATGAGAGTCTGCAGGAGTATGGTCCGATCGAAGTAGGACGCTTCGTTCCTGAATTCAATCAACTCTCTTTCGGAACCAGAATAACAGCGGATATGGTCGATTTGAAACTACCGAGTTGTGTGGACAGCCCTGGCTACATTTTGTGATCGTAGTTGTGCATGCGGTGTGTTCATATTAGACCCTCTTGAAGTGATCGTAGACACGCTCCGTTGTTTGGATAGAGCGGTGTCTGAGACGGTTGCGAACATCATATAGAGTGTTCCCGTTATTCTCATGGAGCATTCGGTAAGCAACGCTGTGACGCAAGGAGTGTGGCGTTACATCACTTGGGTCCCCACGACTGCCATCTAGCCTAAATGGTCGAACACCAGCGGTCTCAGCAGCGGCGTGGAGCATATATCGGACACCTTGTTCGGTGATCCGATTCGACTTCCTAGATGGGAAAAGCGAGTCCGTTTCTTTCCATCGTGAGGCCAAGTAGGAGTTCAACGTTCGTGTGGTGCCACTATTCAAGTCCATCGTCACAGCACTGGGAGAGTTCTCAGTCGGGTAGTCCTTCTGAATATGTGCTGGTAGGTAGAGAGCAGTGTTGTTGTCGCGGAGCATACCGACGTCAAGCTGGACGAGTTCACCGACGCGTAACCCGCTGTCGTATAGTAGTCCGATGATCGCATCGTTTCGTTGCTGAAGGTAGGATGCGAACGAGTTGTCGTAGCACGCGTTCCGAAGTGAATCTACTTGGGCGGGCTCTAACCACACCTTCGCACGAATGTTGGAATTTGTTTTTGGAGACATAGGCTGCTTGGCTGCTTATAAGCGAGGTATCGTCCAGACCACTTGAATGTGGGAGTTTGCTAATAGACTCCTACATTCAGAGAGTGTGCGAGCATTGAAGTAGGTGGGGTTACGTCGACAAACTGCCGGTCGCTCAGATATGGGCTAGCCGGTTCCCCAAGAGAGAGTGATTCCTCGGTGTGGTGGCCGAGGCTCACCCGCGCAAAACCCGACGGTGGTGCGTCGGGTTTTCCGGGCCGCAGTGGTGTGCTGCCGTTCATCTCTACAAACACCCGAAATGAAGTCTTTGGGGTGTAGGAAGATAAGACGGAACAGGAGTTTCTGTAGCTAAGGATTATACAGAAGGGCAGAGCTGGAAAGGGAATTCGTAGTGGCGAGATGATTAAGATCCCCTCGTATCAGTGTTTAGAGGTTGTGTAGATACTCAAGGGGTCCGTAGTGGATATCTCCCTTCGACGGCGGGGCAGTCCCACCGGAGGTCACAGTCGGCACAAGTCTCCTCTGTCGGTGCCTCCTCCGGATCTGGAGCGGGCCACGACTCCATGCGCCGACTGTCCTCGATATTGTTGACTGTGTTACTGAATATCTCGATTGCACGGTCAATTTTATCCCGGGTGAATGAAATCTCGACCATGGCGTCTTCGGGATTTCTCTCGCCAAGGAAGTACAGTACTGCGCGGGAGGGCAAGTCGCCGTTTTTCAGTTCGAATAACCCCGCGTATACCTGCATCTGGAACCGATAGTTCTGCATGTCTTGGCTGTCCTCCGGTGGAACTTGAGACGCTTTGTAATCCCAAATCTCCCAGTCACTGGGATTATCGTCGTCAACAGCAGACCGTGTTAGCACGTCTACAGTGCCCTGCAGAACGAAATCCTCGTGTTGGCGCTTGAGTTGGTGCTCAGTGTCCTTCACGGCAGGATACAACTCATCGCCCATCTGGCTGTTAAACCGTTTTATGTACTCAAGCGCTTTCTCTTCAGCCTTCTCGCTCATCGGGTAGATTCCCCGAGAGACCAGCGACTCGCTTACCTGTTCAAAGTACTCTTCGACAGTTCCCTCGTCTGGAACCACACCCGCCTCCTTGCCTTCGATCTGTCCCTTGTATTGCTGGTGAATCCGATCCAGCGTCCGGTGTACCACCTGACCGAAGTAGAGCTGTCCCGACCCAGCTGGCGAGAAGCCGAAGTCCGTGAAATGTCCGTACTGTCTGGCGCACCGTCGGTACGAGAGGATATCTCCGGTCACGCTGTAGCGACGGCGTGGCCCGTCGTCGGCCTCGAAATCACGGTCTATTGTCCGGTAGCGGTCGAAATCAGCTTCTTCCCCGATTTCTGCGTCGTTCGCGTCAAACCACTCTGTATGGAGTGGTTCGCCGGTTGTATCGTGGCCAAGCGCGATCTGTTCGACCTCACTCCCCGAGGCATCCGTGACCGTTTGGAGAAGCTAGAAAAAGAGGGCACCCTCGAATCGAAAAAAGTTGGGGCAAGAGCAATCGTCTGGTGGGATCCTGAGCACACTACGACCTCTGGAAAAGACTGATCCGATCCTGTATGTCCCTGCTGCCAGGCCAGAGGTTTATCCGAGCGTGTTGGTTTTAACGTATTTGTGTTGATCAGCTGTCGATCACTGAACAACAGGCAGCACGCTACGGAGAATACATGGTACAAAGAACTAGCCACGTAGACACGATAGAAACAGATGACACACACACAAGAAAGACACTGCCTGCGGGCTCTACCGAGATGGGCATAAAATTGCAGCGCGATTCCATGCCGTCCTTGTAGCTGCACGTGACGCATTGGATGGTGAAGTAGAGATTGTCGCCGGCGGCTGCAACGGGTGTACCACCTACGACATCGATACTGGTGCGTACATCTACTACGTCGCACAGTCGCATGCCATTGACCGACTCGCAGTCGGCTACGGAACTGCCGGTGATGCTGCTGCTACGAAATTAGAGATCGCCCGTGAATTAGTTGCCGCAGCTGAACGACTGGACGTTGACATCGGATGGACCGGCAGCACAGACAAGAAAATCTTTCTTGGCGACGAGGATGCTTACGACAAAGAATCTTGGCTGGAAGCATAGCTTCTCACAGGCCACAGTTGCTGTGGCTTAGAGGATTTCCTTACTTCGAATTCGGGCGTGCCATAGAATTCATCGCATAGGTAGAGCACAGTTATTGGTCTGAAGCAGGTCGGAGGTCTCTCCATCGCAGGTGTTCGATTGTGCTCTCATCAATCTCGACGGCAAACAGATGCGAGTCGCGTGAATCCCCTGTCTCTTTGCCAGCGTCATCCTCGATTATTTCGACGATAGTACCGTGTTTTCGATGGAGTCGCTCGTGATCGGGATCGTCCGTATCGGGAATATCGATCCGAACCCGATCCCCTACCTCAAATCGTCTCATTGGTCTATTTTTCTGCTGCTCTGCTGTGACAGTTACGACTGGTAGCGAAAACGAACAGGGGTCGGTGACTCATCCTACGACAGGCTACGAATTTGTCTAACCAGTGAAAAATCATGTAGTTCGGAACATCATCTCCTGCATTGAAATCAATCTGATCACGAGAAAAGAGATCACCGAGAATCATTTCCCTCGTGTGGGGATCGAATCGCCCGACGTTAAGGGAAGAAATCCTTCGCATATACCTATTAATTAGGTGAGGGTCATGCACCCCACCACTATGGAAGATTAAGAACGTGCGATAATCGTTAGCAGACAGCGTGGAAATACGGCGCTTGAGGGCGAGATCGCCAGCCCGGTAGAAGATCTCCGCCGAAATCTGAATAGGACTTGTCACCCGAACGTCCGTAATGACGAAATTCGATGGAGTTCCCACCCGCCGTTCGACATCGATGTCGATTTGGACCGAGTCGCCAAAGACCTCCGAAAGGCGGTTTGAGATCGTTTCAACAGCAATCTCTACACAAAATCGATGCTCATCAGATGCTCCATCAGAATTGAAACAGTCTGGCGACGCATGACGGAAATAATCAAGGGGATGTTCCGGTGAGGGGTTAAAATCGACTCCTTCACCACATACCGGGCAAGTTAGAGTCGATTGGACGACGGATTGAGTCCTGATTTGCGAACCTCTGAGAACGTACCGGAAGGTATCATCTTTTGCGATGAACATGAGTTGGTTTGTCTTGCTGCAGGTTTCCAGTATTTACAAGCCCGTATCGCTTACAGACTTCTTCCTTGATCCCTTGTCCCTGCTCTTACTTGTTCAATCGGTAATTGAGCCAAGATTCGGCCGATACCGTCTTGTCGGACTATCTCTCTTCTTCGGAGTCCTCATTGTTACAACAGTCTCTACCGGAATCAGACACAATCTCATCCAACCAATAGGATATTACCGACAAGACAGCACCGAACGCATCGCGTCTCCCTTCACGATAGTCGATCAAATCTGGTGAAGATTCAGTCGGCGATGAACTAGGAAATCCCCGAATTAGCTTCTGAACTGCTCGCAGTGTCTCAGGATCCAGATTATCATCAACGGGATCAATACTCTCGCTGTCTTCATCATCTGTCATAACAGGTCGTGGCTTCTCTTGCCAGTACGCGAATTCTGGATTGCGACCCACTTCATCAATCACCGATTGGTATCAAGGTCCGAGTCTCCGCAACAGCTATAGAAAGTTGTTGACTGAATCTGTCTGAGACAGTCCAGCATACACAGTCCTATTTAAGGACCGCGTTACTCAATGGTACATAACTTATGAGTACATCGGCTGATTCGCCGTCTGAGCTAACGAGAGAGGAGTTACGACGTTTTGCTGAGGCGAAAAAAGATATCATCGAAAATAATCCAAACATGAACGAGGAGGAGACAAAGACTGCTATCATTACGGACTTTGTGAATCTTCTCGGGTGGGAAATCCCACAGGACGGCAACATGGAGTATCAGTTCGGTGACCACAACACGAATGTCGTCGATTATGCATTCCTGCCCGCGGGTACATCGAAACTGTTCGTTGAGGCAAAACCACAGGGAACCGCCCTTCAGGAGAAGCATCAGAACCAACTTAAGGAATACCTCTTGTTGGACAACGTCGATTTGGGAATCCTGACCAACGGTGAGGTGTATGAACTCTACCGCAGATTTGTGAATGAAGATGGGGACGTTGAGACACAACTAATTGATCGAATTACTCTTTCCGAGTTCCCGGAATACGCGGCTCTCATCAATATCTTCTCCAAGTCCCAAGTGACCGATGAAACCTACGTCGAACGCCTGAAACGCATCAACAATATTCGACGGGCGCAAGAGGCACTCGAAGAAAACCACGAGCAGATATCCAACGACATTGTGAATCTTGTCACGGATTCTGTTGGGGAAATTGCAGAGCAGCCTACCAAGGACAGCATTGCAGAATTCCTCGACTCAGTGGATGAAAGGCTGGCGGAAATGACGCCAACCGGTCCTCCTGACGGCGATACCGACCCATACGACGTGATTGAACAGGAAACCGGAGTCGAATTCAGGAACGGTGATGTCCATTTTGTCGCTGATGTCAGTGCCCGCGATCATCTTCGAGATGTTATCCAGGTGTTGTTCGGGAATGGCCACCTCACCGTTGATGACCTACCGATCCCGGCTGGTCCAACCCGACACATCCTCAATTCCGAACCAACGAACAGGGAAGGAGAAGAGATGGCGAATGGGGAAGAGGTAGTGGACGGTGTCTTCGCTGAACTGAATGCCAGCAAAGAGACGCTCAAGCAGTTCACCGAGACGATCGTTGCGACAGCTGATGACGCACGTGATTTGCAGGATTCCATCTCAACAACAGAGGATCCTGTGAATACCGGAAGTCGTGAAGTTTCTATTGAGATGTTGGATGGTGATACTGTCGTGGATGGGGAAACGGGTGACCCACTATTCCCTGTCACAGATTGGAACTCGATCTCGGGTGAGGATTCGACTAAAGTTGGCGTGTATGCGAGTGATTTCGACAGAGGTCTGCCCTTCATTGCCGAGCACAACGCATGGGGCTTCGTTAATATCGCATCTGAACCCGAGTACTTCTGCATCTACGTGAACCGTCCCTATCAGCAAATCCAGCTCATCGGCGTCGTCAAGGACATCATCAGTAAAAACGAATTCATCGAAGGACGAGACCTTGACCGTGACACTGAGGAGATTGATGACTCAAAGAAGGTCATCGAATTTTCCGACGTATATCAACTCGAAAAGCCGATCCCGATTGGTGAGGCCTCATCAAGAATGCAAGGATTGCTGTATACGACGTTTGGAGAATTGAGAACAGCCGAAACGACAGACGATCTTTGATTAGATAAGGATCCGTTATGAGAGCCCGGTTCTACAGATCAAAGTGGGAAACCATCCAGGTGTCTCTATTTCTTGGACAAACCAGAGCTTGTCTTCTTGATCAAGAGGACAGCATACCGCTGTGGGGGCATTTAGCGAAAATGCTTCTTGATGTACTCATCCGAATCCCTTGAGCTAAGCTGTTTGGTAGAGTCACCGTCCCTGATATAGAATTCATCACCGTCGGTATGGATAGGCTCGTCACTTGGCTCCACTTCGATTAAGCAGACTGAGTTTGTTCCGATCGTTTCAAGACTCAGAGTCGTCCTCTGCGATGCGAATGTTTCTCCGAGATGTTGCTTGATTGTATTTTCGAGCTGCTGCTGAAAGCCCTCTTCGTCTGTCGTAACCGCTTTGAAATCTTGTTCGATCCCTTCGATCTGTCCGTCTTCGCTCACTCCAATAACTACGTGGCCCCCCGCCGTGTTCGCAAATGCTGCGACGTGGTGAGCGATCCGTTTTTTTGCAGCGTCATCCGATTCGGTATCCGGTAAAAGCCGATCCTCGAATTCAACGGTCTTGCTTCTCCCGCCTTCGATGAGATTTTTCGTGTCCTCCTTGGACGAGTTAAGGAATTGGCTGAACAGCCAACTCTGGAACACCTCCGCAAACTCATCGTCGTTCGTAGCTTTGTTGAAGAATTTCGTGTTCTGGTCAATCATATCCAACATCTCCTGCCTCGTTACGTTCCTGAACTTCGTCTCAGCCTTCTCCGCACTATTTTTCTCAACGGTCTCTCGGAGGGCGGAATTCTCCTCTAAACGTTGCTTGAGGTGTCTGATGAACGCTTTATCCTGTTCGTCCACCTCATATCCAAACTGCTTATTCAACATCTCGACGATATTCTCCAAAGGCGATTTTTCATCTTCCGTTCCACCCGATCCGATCTTCGGTTTATGTGTCGGGCCCAACTCCCCATTCGATTCGTCTAGAGAACGGTCTTCTTCCGAAGCGACCTCTTTGATACGGTACTGGTCAAGATCGACGTACTGCTTTACCTCGTTAGGCATCTTGCCCCGCTCGATCGGCAACTTTCTGAAAAGGACTCTTGAGAACTGGTAGAGTTTATGGAGTTCTTCGTCTCGGAAATCGACAACTTTGACCAAGAACGAGTACAGTTGTATGAATTTCTTGAGCTTCCTCCGGAACTCATCTTGCTCCTCTTCGGAAGTCGTGATGTATCGATCTTTCACCGGATCAAGCACGGCGCTTAGTTCGTCTTGGTCGGCATCATCATCATACCAAAGCTCAATGAAGTCCTCAACCTCGCTATCCTTGAACAATCTAAAGTCTCGAAGCTCTTCCTCCAGATCATACACGAGCCGCGGATCCGTCCCTTCCTTTACCCGCGTCTTGGCGTAGAAGTCCTCGAAAGCGTCTTGAATGTCCTTAGGGTCGTTTTTGAAATCCACCACCATCGTTCCGTCCTTATCGGGATGCTGGCGATTGAGACGAGAAAGTGTCTGCACAGCCCGTACGCCACCCAACTTCTTATCAACATACATCGTGTGAAGAAGGGGTTGATCGAAGCCGGTCTGGAACTTATTGGCGACGATGATTATCCTCGAATCGTCGTTCTCGAACCGATCCTCTACTTTGGTATCAAGATTCTTGTTCACCTTCTTCTCGGTCAACTTCTCCCCTTCATAAGTGAAATCTGAGAAGGCTGCCAACGCCTCAAACTCATAATCGTTTTCGGAGAGATACTCGTCGAACGCCCGTTTGTATTTCACGACCTGTTCTCTGGACCCGGTGACCACCATCGCTTTTGCCTTTCCATCGATCCTGTGCATTACCTCGGCGACGAAGTGTTCCACAATGATTTCCGTCTTCTTCGAAATCACTAGCTCGTGGCTATCTACGAACGCTTTCAGAAGCCGCTTCGCTTTCGACTCCTCGAACTCGGGATTGCCCTCAATATTCTTTAGCAGATTGAAGTAATCCTGGTACGTCGTATAGTTCTGGAGGACATCTAGGATGAATCCCTCTTCGATGGCCTGCCGCATACTGTACAGACTGAACGGCTCATAACTCCCGTCGTCCTGAAGCTCCCCGAACATCTCAAGGGTTTTCTCTTTGGGAGTGGCGGTGAACGCGAAAGAACTGACGTTAGACAGAACACCCCTGCCCTCCATATCTTGGGCGAGACGATCCTGCGTGTCTAGTTCCTCATCGGCTTCGTCGTCACTAGATCCCTCCTTCGACAATGCCCTCGTCTGACTGTCTTTGAGTTCGCCGGTCTGAGACGAATGTGCTTCATCAATCAGCACGGCGAAATTCCTGTCAGAAAGGTCCTGCATTTCACCAACAATATAGTCGAATTTGTGTATCGTCGTGACGATGATCTTCTCGCCACTTTCGAGGGCTTCCTTCAACTGCTGTGAGTTGTCTTCAACGTTCGCCACGACACCTCTCACTTGCGAGAATTGTTTTAGATGGTGCTGTAACTGATCGTCGAGAACCCGCCGATCAGAGATCACGATAACCGAATCAAAGATCGGCTGGTTCTGGTCGTTGTGGAGCTCCGCTAACTGGTGTCCGAGCCACGAGATAGTGAAGGTCTTTCCGCTACCTGCGCTGTGTTGGATAAGGTACCGCTCCCCTGCGCCATTATCCTCAGCATCAACAGTGCACCTTCTCACAGCTTGGAGTTGATGATAGCGGGGAAAAACGAGGAACTCGTCGTCTTTGAGGTTCCCTTGATCGTCGCGTTCTCGGAACTCTGTGATGAAGTTCTGTACGATGTCAAGGACGCTGTCGGGACTAAGTAGATACTTCCAGAAGTAGCTCGTTCGATATCCTGAAGGATTCGGCGGATTGCCTGCTCCGAGGTCGTGACCCTTGTTGAACGGGAGGAAATCGGTGTCTTGGCCGTCCAGTTCGGTCGTCATATACACCTCCTCCGGGTCAACAGCGAAGTGCGCCAGACACCGTCCGGGACTGAAGAGTTTGTCACGTGAATCCCTGTCAGTCTTGTACTGCTTCTTCGCGTCGGTCACGTCCTGACCAGTGTATTCGCCCTTCAGTTCGGCTGTGAAGATTGGGATCCCATTCAGGAAGACCGCTAAGTCTACCTCTAGATTCGAATCCGGTTTGTATCGGAGTCTCGGGATCACCGAGAAAATATTCTTTTGGTAGTTCTCAACCGCCTCTGTATTCCGGTCAGTCGCTGGTTCGAAGAATGCAAGTTGTTCGAACCGCGCACCGCTAAGTCTCAGCCCGTTTCTGAGTACGTCGATAGCGCCGTTTTTCTTAATTTGCCTGTCTAGTGTGTCGAGAAACTTCTCCTCGGCGTTCCCTCCCTGGAACTGCTCTAGCTTCGTCCACTCATCAGCCTGCGTCGCTTTGACAAATTCGAGGACATCCTCAGGTATTAAGCACCAGTCCCTATCGAAATGATGGTTCTCGCGTTTGCGGTATCCACCGGGGCTGAACCGTTCGTATAGCGGCTCCAGTTCACCCTCTTCCCACTCCGTGTCTTCGGAGGTCAGATCCCGGACGATGATTTTCTCGAACTCACTCTCCCCTAGTTGCCCGGACATTAGACCTCACCTCGGACATCAATTTGACCGGTGACAGCTGCGGTGATGAGCGCAGTCCTGTACTCTTCGAGATGCTCTATACCCTCCTGTATTTTTTCTTCTAATACGTTTATATCTTCGAGACGCGGAGACAGCCAATCCAAGATCTCTCTTTGCTCCTCAAGATCTGGTTTCGGAAATACGAGTTCCTGAACATCTCCTACATTAAAATGCGCCATAGTTGCACCTGTTGTTCCGGCCTCAACTTGACTCTTTGAGGCCTCCGAGTTCATCAAGAGTGACAAGAACTCCGGAATATATCCATCTGGTTGTCTTATAATAACTAAATTTATGCAATTTGCCCCATCCAGTTCTTCTGGAATAACAGCAGTGGTGCCAGGATCTCCACGACGAACAGAGACAAGATCTCCAGCGTGGACTTGGGAACCTTTTAGCTCATTATTGTATTCTTCAGAAATGCGAACGAAATCATCATCAACAATTTTGTTTGGCTCAATATTGACTGCCCTCAAGGCAGGAACACCGTCATCAACATAGTACTGAGACGGTTTTTGTACAATTCCCACTGTGATGTTTTGTGAAGAAAACTTCAAAGGGGCCAAATCCCACGATTCAGGAATCTCTCCAACGCCAGGGATATCTGAGTCCTTTGTTTCTTTAACCTCATCCAGACCTTTGGTTATTTTATTTGTAATTAAAGAATTCCTTTTTTCATCAAGTAACTCAAGCAAGGTTTTTTTATGCTCTACTAATTTGTCAACTCTCTCAGTCTCCTCATCAAGAAATTCTGCTATTGCCTTCTGTTCCTCATCAGGCGGAATTATCAGACGGATATTCTTTAATATATTTGGATTTACATGAGGTATGCCCATCCCCACCGTATTGTGTTGCAGATAGTCCTCTAAGACTTTTAGTTCGTAGTACAAGAAACTGGAATCGTTTTCTTCCCGCTGAAATAATTTCGCCATCGTAGAAGATACTGCGCCTTCTTTCGCCTGTACGAACTCACCAGCTTTGGATCCGTCCCACAAGAGAAGTATATCTTCGCTGTCAGCAAGGACTAAATCATCGGTGTTTTTCGCATAGGAAGGGCTAGACTCCTGCCCCCTTAGGTATTCCATTGAGAGGTATGGAATGTCAAATTTCTCTGTCTTTTCACTATTCACCTCTTTTGGTTTAGCACCTTTTGTATAGCCGAGTTGTGACCGAAATCGTTTCGCCTCCCAATGTGCCGGAATGCGGTTTATCCATTCTTCATCAAATTCCTTGAATTCGGAATACTCGTCATAGCCTAACTTCTGATCAGATTCGTAGTCATCAAGCGTTGTGACCTCTGAATCTGCCATTACTCGGCCACCTCCTGAATCATATCAACGATCTGTTCCTCAACTTCCTCAATTTCCTTCTCAATTTCGTTGAGCGGACGAGGTGGTTCGTACTCGTAGAAGTAACGATTGAAGTTTATTTCATAGCCTATCTTCCCTAGACCTCCATCCTGCGGATCGGTCATGTCCTCGTTGATCCAAGCATTAGGCTGATATGGTTGAACCTCTTCCTCGAAGTAGTCCCGAACATCCTTCTCAAGTGGCACGTACTCGTATTCAGTCAGGTCCGTATCTCTCTCTGGATTACCCTTGCTGTCTCTGACAATCTCTGCGTCCGGATCCTTCCGGCCGAGGGCGTTGAAGATGTTTCCGCGAACCGATTTCTTGAGATCGAGTCCCGCATCTTCGATAGCCTCGTTGAGCTTCTCTTCAAATTCTTCTTTGTCCTTGTATAGCGTGTCTTCCATCCCCCGCAGCATCTCGATGATCGCCTCCTGCTTGGCCTCACCCTCCTCGCTACCGGAGAGATTTCCGAAGGCTCTCTCGTCCCTAATCTGCTCGATCCGGTCTTCCGACGCTCTGAAATTCTTTCGTAGTGGACGCTCAATTCTGACTTTCCTATAGCCGAATTCACTCACGTCGTGGATTTGGGAGTTCTCGGAGTCTTCGTAAGCAGAGTAAATTCCGAGTATTCGTTTGATCTGTTTATCACTAAGCTCCTTCCGCTTGTCCCCTTTGTTATCGTCCATCAACGTCCAGAACTCCTCGCCGGATGCGTCGATCAGCTGGATTTCGCCATCGCGTTCTTCAGGCTTGTCGTTTGACAGCACCCAAACGTAGGTCGTGATCTTCGTGTTGTAGAAGAGTTCCTCAGGCATTCTGATGAGAGCCTCCAGCCAGTCATTCTCCAATATCCACCTCCGAATGCTACACTCGTTCTTGCTGTCCGAAACGTTCGGATCACCGGTGAAGAGAGGGGATGCGTTGGAAATGAAGGCGATTCTGCTTCCACCCTCCTTCTGCTCTTGCCTCTTGGAAAGCATCGTCTGGAGGAAGAGCAGTTGCCCGTCTGTTGTTGAGGGGAGCCCCGCTCCGAATCTGCCTCCCCATCCCTTTTCATATTCTTTCTCCACAGCTTCTTTGTCGCTTTTCCAGTCCTTCCCGTACGGTGGATTGGCCAGCATGTAATCGAACTGCTTGTCGGGGAAGGCGTCGCTAGACAGGGTGCTGCCGTCCTCGATGTTGTTGGCTGCAGTGGCGTCTTCCCCCTTGATGAACATATCCGACTTGGCGATGGCGTGCGTTTGGGGGTTCACTTCTTGGCCGTACAGCCAAACTTCGACGTCGTCGTTGATATCCTGAATGCGGTCTTCCGTTTCAGTCAGCATCCCGCCGGATCCACAGCAGGGATCATATACCTGGAGGATCTGATTCTCTTCAAAGTCGTCTTTGTCTGGCTCGATCGCCAGTTCAGCCATCAGATCCACGACTTCTCGGGGTGTGAAGTGTTCACCGGGGTTCTCGTCAAGGGACTCGTTGAACCGCCGAATGAGTTCCTCGAAGATATTCCCCATTGTCTGGTTGTCCACCCGCTCGGGGTGAAGGTCAACTTCCGGTTGGGTAAACCGCTTTACGACTTTGTAAAGGAGATCGTGCTTTGCGAGCTCGTCGATAGTGGTCTCGAACCCGAAATTATCGAGAACCTCCTGCATTTCGGGGGAGAATGACCGCATGTACTCCTTGAGGTTCCGTTCAATGTCGCTTGGTTCATCAAGAAGCGTCTCCAGAGTGTATTCCGAATAGTTGTAGAAAGGTGCATCTGCGGCGTCTTTGAGAACTTCTTGGAGCGCCTCTTCGTTGAGTTGGTCGTTGTATTGCTCGTAGGCCTCTCTCACGTCGTCATTTGTGGGTTCGAGAACACAATCCAGGCGTCGGAGTACTAGGAACGGGAGGATCACTTCCTCGTAATCTCCTCGTTTGAATTTGTCTCGGATTAGGTTGGCAGTCCCCCATACAAAATTTGAAATTTCGTCGAACTCAGACATAGCGAATACATTTACCCCCGAGGTATAAATTAGACAGGGTACAGACCTGCCAAACGTTCTCAAATGCATTCTGCCGAAAGAGCTCTTCAAGTTGAACTGTTACGACAGGTATGTTGATTAGTGGTCGATTGTGTGAGTGATCTGGCCAGGTATCGATCAACTGACTAACACCACTGTAACATTGACCCCTTCGGAACCACTCAATCATTCTGTTTTCCCCCTGTCCAGCGAAGATAAAGCCGTCCGACATCGGTGAGTTCGATCTCTTTTCGTCTTCCCTGCGGGTGGGTTTCGATCAGCCCCCGTTCTTCCAGCTGTCCTGTATGATAGCTTATCTTCTGAGAAGAAACACCGAGAGCATCACCCAACTGTCGTCCGATGATACCCGTCCTGCCCTCGTTGTCCCAATCACCGAGTTGTTCGAGGACTTCTCTTTGTGCATCACTTAAATCGAATGTGAGCGGTTGTTTGGGAGCAGGGAGAGAGATAACGAGTTCCTCCAGGGACTCATCATCCTGCCGTTCTAGCACGTAGTAAGGTTTTGCTCCGATGAAGAAAGCAGATGATGTTGCTGCTCCAGCCATTAAGTTCGTACCTCCAGTGATATTCACGTAGAGATCCTCTCCAGGATTTTCTTTGGCGACTGTAACGATCGTGTCAACAACACTCCGCAATTCAAACGCATCGACTTCTCTGATTTCGATATCGTACCCAAAGGTTTCCAGCTCGGTTGCAAGTTCAGCGGAGACATCGGCGAATTTGTGGCTCGGCAGTAGATAGACCTTCTCTACGGAACTGTGATCACGCAGTCCTTTCTTAATATGTTCAGTCACGCGACCGTGTGGAATAATGTGGATACTCATTCGACCAGAGACATACTCGTTACGGTGAGTGCGTTGAACTCTTCGCCGTCTCTTCGTTCGCGTTGTTCGGCACTGAACTGTACGACATCACCTACAGAGGGGAAGAAATCTGGATCACCCACCTCAAATCGACTACTCTTGCCATCTTCACCGTTCTGAAACCCCGTTATGAATCCAATGTCAGTTCTGTCTTGTCGATGTTCTAGCTTCTGAATGAAACCAAAGAGATCTCTATTGAGGCTGTTTTCTGGATCTCTTTCGCCTTTGAGTATCTGTTCTCGGTGGGTGCGATCTTCTGAATCCATGTCAAGTATCCTTCGCCAGAGGCGCAGGATATCCTCTAAGACGTGCCAAAGCGGAACGACTGAACTCACTAAGGTGGGATCAGGTCGATCTCGAAGTGACTCTATTTCAGTCGGATGGGAAACCGTCAGGTCACGGTGTTCTTTGAAGTGGGGAACTGCCCACTCGTAGGTGATTTCTGGCTGTCTCTCTAATACACCTCCGGCATAGAGCTTGAACCAATTGACAATATTATCAATACCATCAGCCACATCTTCCCGCCCTTTTCTCTCATACTTCATCCGATGGTCGTATCCACACTCCTTACCAATAGTTCGTAGCATCGTTTTCAGGGCTGTATATAGAGCGGATGTTTGGAATCGGTTCTCGAATGATTTTACTGAAAATTCACGAACCTGTCCGTAGAAATCATATACATCCCCGATTATATCTTCCTCGTCAACACTCCCTGAAGAGCCACGGTGAGAGTCGATGATATCTTCAATGATCTCATCACACGCGAGGATTTGGTCTTGAAGAACGGTTCCATCAACATCCGCAGTGGAGGAGCTATCAGACTCACTCATCCGAGTCACCCCCGGAAAGGAGATCGTTAACGTCTCCAGCCAGTTGATCTCGTTCTCGTTCTAATTGCTTCCGTTCCTCCTCAAGTTCCTCTATTTTTTTCTGATGTTCTCTGATTGCATCCGCCCTATCCGCAATATATTGGTTTGAAAATGCCGGGACGAGGAAGTCTTGAAGATCGGTGACGTTGATCCTTGAAATGGAAGACCCGGATTTCAGCGCTTCTATCTGCTGCACGCCTAAATCGGAATTCAGGAATGTTTCGTACACCAGAGCTTCTTCGGGGGAGTCGAACGATATCACTGCCCAATGTTGATCTGGAGCGACTGGTTCTGACGGTATATGGGTTATTCCCTCTCGACCGAAAGTTGAAAGAAGAACATCAGATTCAGTAGTGACTACGGTCGCCTCTTCGCGTGGAATATATCGAAATTCATGTTTTGGAGCCTGACCGGTGGCGTCCTTCACAGAAAGATATCGAATTGTGTCTTCATGCTCTTCCTCAAGAACTCCCTGAGGTCGCGCCCCGCCACGAATATCAGCAATCGCTGAGAGTTTAACAACATCTGTGAATTCCTGCTTAAGTCTCTGTCTAATACTTCGCTGTTGAGTCAGTCTGTAGAGGTCAAGCGAATCCTCTAATTCCGATTGGAGAATAGAATCTGAATTCCCCTGTTTAATACGGCCGACCGCGTTAGCAAGTGCAACTGTTGGCTCATCAGGCGATTCAATTATTTCATAGCTTACCGTATGATCTGTGGAGGGTGACTTTTTGGTAACTTTGAGAAGGGCCGTATCAATCGATGTATGCTGATAGATGGGTCCGTCAATAATTTGGATTATCGAATCAATCTGGAAATTGTCTAAAACTGCCTGTCGAATCCATTTGGAACGGCGGGTATGAAGGAATCCAGACGGAACCGTGATTGTGATTGAACCGCCTTGATCTAGAAGTGATAGCCCTTTGGAAAGGAATGCGTCCTGCGAGTAGATTCGTCTTTTCTTTTCAGAGAAAGGAATATCATCCCGATCAATATCACCGTTAAACGGCGGATCAACGATAATGTGGTCAACAGATTCTGAGGGCCAATTCGAATCATTCGCAATTTCAAAGAAATCACCAGCGAACAGTTCTACATCTCGCTTAAACAGATCCAAATAGAAAGTTGCCAATCGAATCACCGAGAGGTTAATTTCGACTCCAATCGCGCTCGTTTCCTTGGCAGATGAAAGTGAAAGAACCGTCCCTCTACCCGCAGCCGGATCAAGAACTGTGTCTCCGGTTTCCAAGTTAGCCTGATTAACCATCTGTCGGGCCAATTCAAGGGGAGTAGAGTACCCCCCACTCCTCTTGTCCTCCGATGTAATGTCGAATAAATATTCTAAAATCTGGTCATCGGTTTCAGACATATCGTAACCATTGAAAATTAATGAGAGAGCTGACAGCTGCGAGAGGTCAAGATCCTCTTTTTGTTGATAACATTGATATCGCTCTGAGATACCGTGTTGGATTTTGGACAAAACCTCTTCATTTGGATTCACACCGATAGGAACTTCCTGACGTCGAGCCTCAAGCAATAGATGGAGATATTCGAGAAACTCATCAATAGCCAGTTCCTCCCGTCCAGGCATATCACGGATTGAATTCTGATTCTGCGCGGTGTGCGCTCGCTCAACCAAGAACTCTAATTCGGCCTGCGATTGGACCGGGCGCTTGTCCGTAGCGGAACCGCTATCCATCTCAGGAAAACCGCCATGTGATTTGTATGCAGGTCCATTTCCAGAGAATACGAATTCGGCATTTTGAGAAACTAACGCTCCATACTCTGCTTGTGTAGATGAGACGGCCTCTGAAATTTCTTCGAAATCGTTCGCTCGTCGATGTGCGGTCCGAAACCGACTACACTCAACGAGCAAAAATGGGGTTGTCTGCTCTTCAGTGTGAAAGACCGCAATGTCTGGATATACTGTTGTCTTCCCTTTTAACGACGGCTCCGAGACAACTTTACCCTCACCGTAGTGTTCTCGAAGTTTTTGAAGAACCTCACGCTGGAGTTCCATTTCAGACATATTACGTTCGACACTGGAGAGGTATTTAGCATTTGCCTCTAACAATCAAAACCAATATTTTACTAAATTGTTCGACATAAGCCGGTGTCTGAGTATTCATCGTGATTAGAACCATACTCACCCACCTACTATTAGATTGCAAGTAAGGGCGTTCCATTTAGAAGCTACCGATGAGTTCAGTGGAAACCGTTATTGCTATCGTTGTCGCCTGATTTGAATCGGGTGAATCGCAAGCCGGCGACGACCCGCGTTACGGATCGTAACGAAATCTCTGGCCCGGACCGGCTCCTGTTTAAATACGGCGGACTGCCGTCTGTTGAATCCAAAGCGTTACGAAGCGTAATGGACTCGCCGGGATTCGGTCATGTCGCGTAATGGAATAAATTTAGTTCTTTTATTATTATTCTGATACCGATATCTGTGCACCCACCCGGACTCGACAGAACTCAAATATACATAGTTATTGTATTCTCCACGACATCATGAATTAACACAGCGTGAGCAGTGCTGCTCTCATCCATCTACTAGTAGTTTTCAGACGTGGGCGTTCATCAGCGTGGCTTTCCCTATTTGGGTACCTGATGTGTTCCCGTAAGCTGGAAGATGCGCCAGATGGCCCACCAATTAGCGTATGGTCATTTTTTGAGCGGGTTATTCGAATCTTCAGTCAGTTCTATATCGTATCCTTCACGAATCCACTCTGTAAATTCTTCATTTTTAGCTAACTCATAATCTGCTTGGTGATGTTGATAATTCTCTCCGAAACTTGTAGACAAAATCAGATGTTTCACCTTCTCGATCGCTTCTTCTGGCAAGTTCTCGATGTTGATTATTTTCATAATTTCATCATGTGATCCTGGTGGGTCTCCAAGTCCAACACGTTCTACCAGAAATGATCTAAATACTGCGTTAACCCACGAAAACTGTTCGCGTGGCAGACGCTGCATTGTTGGCGTTGTGCCTGGCATACCTGCATACTTCTTATGCAGTGGGTCATTTTCGGGGTCAATTAGCAGTTTCGAGTACAGCTGATACCAGCCAGCAGGTTTCTCATCGACCCTCACAGAGCAATACGGGCAGTTTCGAGCGTCATACGGAATTTGCCGTCCGCAACGGGGGCAGTCCTGAAGTTCCGGCTCAACGGTACCTGATTCGGCCTCAATACCTCTCGCCTGCAACACAGACGCGATTTTGTCATCCTGAGTCACGTGACTGTATCTTTTCATCTGATTGCTACCTTCAGCCCAATCTAACGTGTGTTCAATATCCATATCGTCATATTCAGGAGATCTCTTCATATACGTGACCCGAGCGTGGCGAAAGCAATGCACATGCACGCGGTCTTCGTCGATATCAGCGTCTCTAGCCGCCTTTTTCAATTGTCTTCGCACTGCTTCAGACGACATGTGTTCTCCGTAGTGCGTCTGCTTATCAGTTCTACAAAACAAGGCCGCGTCGGGGTTATCACTTCGTGGGTGCTCATGTAACCAGTTGTCCAAGTACCCCCTCGCAACCGTTACCGGTTTTTTATCTCCGCCAGCGCCCTTATCTCCAACGACATCGGTCGGAGCCGACAGTAATCCGTACTCGTCATTCACTTCCTCATAGTCTTTAACTCTCAGCGACATTAGCGCGGTCGCCCGCCACGCACACTCCCAACAAACCGCGATAACAGCTTTCGTCCGAGGTTTATCCGCTGCATCGATTAAGTCCCACACTTCAGCCTTATCAAGTACCCATTCTTCGTCGATTTTTCCTTGCTTAACCGATGGAACGTCAATATCAGATAGCGCATCAATATCCCGTGCCTGTCCAAAGTCCTCCACAGTTCGCAGGTATTGACGGCGCGTCCCGTCAGAATACGATTCTCCTTCACCCTTGTTTTTTTCTGCCAGGTCTGCCATCCCTAAATTGATATCGTCCACGTCACAGTCTCTAAGTGGCTTATCTAGCACTTCTGCCAATCTCCGCAGGCGACCAACGTAGTTGAATGCGCAGCTGTAGTCTACGCGGTCAGTAACGGAATTAGCATACAGTCGCAAATCTTTGCGGTCCTGTTCCTTCGGAACACGATACTCCCCATCCTCGTTTTGTTCCGTGATGGTTCCCATCTCATGTTCGTACTGTTCTTTGTAGCTGTTCGGGTCGTCTCCAGACGCGACCATACACAGTAATTGGATTGATGGTATAACAACCTATGGACAGCGTTCCAGTTCAGGCTTCCGACGATAGCCTGGTCGCCGTCAACGACCACCCCCTTCGCGTGGATTTTCTCGAACTGCCCTCGGGGTTTGGCGAGGCGGGCCTCCAGCGGGAGGCTCTCACGGTTCGCCCGCTCGTTGAGCCAGTCGACGAGTTGCTGGTTCTCCTCTTTGGTGTACCACGCGCTGCTGAGGAGGATTCGAACGCTGACGCCGCGACGCGCGGCCGCGAGCGTCGCCTGGACGAACGGTTGACGGCGGCCACCGATCGACACCTGCTCGACATCGATTGTGTCGGTGGCGTTGCCGATGATGTCGAGAATCTCCGACTCGGCGTTGTCGGGTGCGACGAGTAGTCGCGTCTCTTCGACGTTGACCGGGCGGGGTCGAAACTCAGTTGGGAAGGTTTCGTTGGCTGCTGGTGCGCTCTGGAAGCTTTCGCCGGTTCGGTACTCGCTCCACGGTCGCGCGTCGCGCCAGTCCGTATCTGCGCGAAAGGTTTCAGCAAGCGCTCGGACGATTCGGGGCTGGTCGGTGACGACGCCCCAGCCGCGGCTGCCGTTGCCACCCAGTCCGGCGTGTTTCCAGTTCTCCGTGGCGACGAGCGCCCGGTCGTCGACGATGGCGTATTTCGCGTGGTGGAAATCGTACCTGGCGCGCTCACCGCCCAGAACGTTGACGTCGATACCGGCATCGGTGAGTCGATCGAGAATGGTTGCCTGCCGACGCGTCATCCCCCCGACCGGGTCGCCATCGAGGAGGACGCGAACAGTCACGTTTCGGTCGGCGGCAGCGACAAGTTCGTCGGCGACCGCCTCGTCGGTCAGCGTGTAGCCGGCGAAGAGAATGCGTCGGTCCGCACTGGCAAGGGAGTCCGTCGCTACCGCTGGCGCATCAGGGAGCGCAAAGACCGTTACCTCGCCAGCGGTGCCGGTGACGACGGGTCGGTCGGTCGCACCGACAGCTCGCCAGCGGGCCGTCCCACTGGCCACGCGGAGTTCGCCCGACGGGGCGTCGGTGTAGTTCAGCCGGTCGATGACTGTGCCGTTCCGGGAGAGCACGACTGGCTCGCCGCCGTTGGCGAGCGCGAGGTCGTCGGAGATTCGGAGTGGATCGTCGTCGAGGAGGGCTGCTGTCGCGTTCGGTGCCGTCGACAGCACGACCCGGTCGCTCACGGTACGGTTCGGCAGCGAAACTGTCGTTTCGTCGTCACCGAGTGAGTAGTCCCCGAGGTCGGTTTCGGGCGGGACCGTGATGACGACAAACTCCCCGACATCACCGTCCGCAACGGGATTCGGATACACCGAGACGATTCGCGGTCCCGACACTCCGGAGTCTGCGGGCGAATCTGTTGCCGGTCGATCGGCCGCACCGACCGGCAGCGCCCCGACAGCGACCAGCACTGCGGCTATCGAGACGGCAAGGACGAAACGGACGAGGACTCGCCGGGACACGGACGAGGGTGGTCCCGGATTCGTTTATAAAATCTCGGCTGGAATGTGTCAGGCGCCGGTCGCCTTCTCGGCTTCGACCTGCACGATGTAGGAACGGTCGTCAACGTACTCTGCGGCGGCGTCAAGAGCCGCTTCGGTGCCAATCTGGTTGAGTGCCCACGCCGCACTGGCGCGGACCTCGTCGGCGTCGTCCTCCTCGAGGACGCGGCCGAGTGGCTCGATGGCTCGCGTGTCGCCGATAAGTCCGAGCGAGCGCGCAGCCAGTGACCGGATCTCTGCGTTGTCGGCCACGAGACGGTTCGCGACGGGCTGTGTCGACTCTTCGCTGCCGATAGCGCCGAGCGCGCGAAGCGTCGTCTTCTCCAGTTTCACGTCGCCGCCGCCGAGGAAGTCGTGCAGCGTCTCGCAGGCACGGTCGTCACCGATGCGGCCGAGGATCCGGATGGGCTGGATGTTACGTTTCTGGGCGCGCTCGTGCATCGCGTCGAAGGCCGCTTCGGGGGCAATCTGTTCGAGCGCATCGAGGATATTCTCCTCCATGAAATCGGACTCGAAGCGGTCGAGAGCGGTGAGAATCGGTTCGACATCTTTGGCCTGCGTGTAGAGTTTGACCGCGTTCCACTCGGCCGGGAAATCCTTTCGGTTCTCGGAGTCAAGCACGTCGTAGAAGCCCTGGGCCTGGAGTTGCTCGCGGACGGTGAGGTCGTCCCACTCTTCGGCGTCGTCGATGCCGTCAGCGAGTGTTTCAGCGGCGTCCAGCAGTTCAGCGATAGTTTCGGCGTCCTCGTCGGGGTCGAGGTCGGTCTCACCGACAATCTGGCTGATGCTTTCGAGTTCATCGGCGACGACCTCGGTGTCGTCGGTCTCGACCGACATCGAGGTGTCGAGTGTCTCGCTGACGGATTCCGCGAAGGCCGTCGCTGCGTCGACGACAGCGGGTTCGCCGTCCTCGGTCCACCGGGTGTCGCGGACGGTCGACGCCACGTCGTCGACGATGTCGGTCACGTCCGAGACGTAAGGACCGCGCTGCTCTTCGAGGTCGTCCTGCAGGTCGGAGAGGCGACTCTCCATCGCTTCCTGCGGGCCCTCTTCGTCTTCGTCGTCCGGTTCGGGGAGGTCCGCGGCCTCCAGGTCCTCGGCAATAGCGTCGAGAGTCGTCTCGATTGCGTCGAGGTCGGACTCCGTTTCGGCGTTTTCGAGTGCCTCGGCGGCGTCGTCGAGCCGGGTTTCGAGGTCGTCCGGGTCGAGCGCGCCGGCGGGTTCGGCGTCGTCAGTGTCGTCCTCGCCGTTGCTCATGCCTGAATGTGTGGCGGTTCGGGCCAAGAGCGTTTCCCTTTGAAATCGAGTCTCCTATGTCTCGCCAGTCCTGAGGTCCAGTATGGACCGCCGGACGTTTCTGCAGAGCGCGGCCGGAATCGGTGCCACAGTCACAGTCGCTGGCTGTATCGGTGGCAGTGCCGACGACGGGAACTACGATATCGGGATGAGCACAGTCGCGTTCACTCCCGCGAACCTCGAAGTCCAGCCCGGAACGACCGTCGTCTGGAAGAACACAAGCAAGCAGGGCCACACAGTGACGGCCTACGAGGACGAAATACCGTCCGAGGCCGACTACTGGGCGACCGGCGGCTACGACTCCGAATCAAAGGCGCGCGAAGCCTGGCGAGGCTCGGCTGGCGGCCGACTCGGTCAGGGCGAAACCTACGAACGGGAGTTTACCGTCCCCGGAACGCATGCGTACGTCTGTATTCCGCACGAACAGAGTGGCATGGCCGGTGTCGTTACTGTCACCGGAGATGCTGACTCCGCTGGAACGGTGACCACAACGACCGAAATGTGAAACGCGGTCGGAAAACGGTCCGCTAGTCGTCGACGTCGACTTCGACGTCCTCTTCGTCCACGTCGACGCTGGTCTCTTCCTCGGCGGCGACTTCTTCGGGGTGGGCTTCGAGCGTCGTCTTCTGGATTTCGACGCGGCGAAGCGGGTAGATGGTCTTTGCCTCGTTGTAGATCGCCGAGGAGAGACGACCCTCGACGATGCTATCGATGAGCTCCTCGAAGGTGCGCTCTTCGGCGGCATCCTCGACGATGTCGATCATCGTCCGGCGGATTGCCTTCTCCTGGCTCTCGTCGGCGTCCTTCGTGGTCAGCGCGACGGGCTGAATCTGGACGCGGTAGTCGTCCGTCGTCAGCACCGTGATGTAGGCGCCGACTTTCGAGGAGCCACGGCGGACGAGGCTGCGCAGGTAGTCACGGGTGAGTTCGTGCTTGATGAACTCGGTGTAGGCCGTGTCCGAGGCAACCTCGTTGATTTTGAAGGTCAGCTTCGTGTTGTTCTCGCTGGCGTCGTCGCGGATGTCGCCGAGCGTGGTTTCGATGGTCCGTCCGAGGACCTTCTCCGATTCGTCTGCCGGTGTCTCGCCGAGCTCTTCCCGGCCGAACTGCTCCGGGGCGAGCACGTCGTACCACCGCTTCTCTTGCTTCTGTCGAGATACTGAACGTTCACTCATGATTGTTGTCTGGTGTCTGTTGGTCGGTGAGCTGTGCTGCGACTGTGAGGTTGACGACGTAGTCGTCGACTGTCGAATGAAGTCCGCCGGTCGTCTCCCGGACGATTGTCGTCTCGACTGTCTCGTCGGTGACCTGCGTGTCCATCTCGTCGGTGTTATCAGGTTCGACAGCGCGCGCGAGTGCGCGTGCCGTCTCGCCGTCACCGTGGGTCGTTCGGATGGTCGCTCGTCTCATTGTGCCTCCCTGAACGCGAGAACGAACTCGGTCTCGTCGGCGTCGAAGCGTGCGCGACCCCGTGTCGAGGTGCCCGCACCCTCGCCGTCGACCGCGTGCGCAGCCCGCTGAACCGCGTCGCCGATAGCCGCGTCTGCCGGGCCGATAGCCGCTGCCTCGCCGTCGGCGACGACGAGAACGACTGGTTCCGGCGAGCGGAAGTCGCGTGCGAGGCGGGCGATGGTATCCACGGGAGCAGGTTCGTCACAGCGGACGACGAACAATCCGTCGTAGCGCCCAGTCCTGGCCGCCGAAAGCGCAGCGTGGGCCCGCGCGCCGTGGGTGCGCCAGCTATCGAGCGCAGTCTCGGTATCGAGGCTTCCCATCGCGAGTGCGACGGCGAGCCCCGGGCGGTCGCGCGCAACGGCGTCGAGAACATCGGCGTAGCCGCCGATTGTCTCGAAGGGGCCGCCGACGTACGGTCGGAGGAGGCGCTCGACTGCGTGCGTGCCACGCTCCGTGCCACTCTCGTCGCCAGCGACGGCGAGTGCGACCAGCGACGCGATTCGTCGCCGTGTCGCCTCGTCGCGCTGGTCGGTGTCGACATCCGCGAGGAGTTGGGCTGCGGCGTCCTCGGTTCCGGAAAACGGTGCCGTCACGATCGTCGAGTGTGCGAGTCCGTCGACGGGGTCCGTCGTCGGAACCGCGAGACCGGGTCTGCGTTCGAGACCCATCGCCTGGGCCGCTTCGAGCGGTGTCCCGCTAGGGACTTCGCCCGCGGCGACGATGCCGGCGAGTGCGAGCAACGGATCCGGTGATCCATTCTCGCTCGCAGCTTCGAATGCCGTCGCGCTGGCGACTGTCTCGACACCCAGTGTGAGGTCGGCAGTTGTGGCGGTGCGGCCGATAGTCACGGTCAGATCGGCGTCGGTCGCCCGGTCGGCACGCTCGGGGATCGGTGCGACTGTCGCCTGGTACGGCGTGTCGCGTGCGTCGAGCGTGCGGGCGAACAGTCCCATTGCGGCGACGGCGTCGCCGTCGGCAGCAGCGACGAAGCGGACGAACTCCGCATCGTCGAGGCGCGCGGCGATGTCGCTTGCAGCGGGCGCGTTCGCGTCGGGACGACCGGTCGTGGACATCTATTCGAGCAGTTCCGTGGCCTTGTCGTAGCTGTAGGTGAAGTCCTCGTCGAGTTTGTCACCGCGGTAGTAGCCGACGAGACGGCGAATCTTCGCCTCCGTGTTCTGGAGTGCGCGCTTGTTCTGATAGTCCGTGGGGTTCTCGTCCATGTGCTCGCGCAGACCGATCGCCTGCTCCATGAGGTTCCGGAGGTCCTCGGGGAACTCCGGAGTCGCCTCGTTCTCGTCGAGAATCTCGGTGACTTTCTTGCCCGTCGCAAGCTTCACGTCGGGAATCGAGGTCCCCTCGACGCCTTCGTCACGGAGCTTCAGCCCGATTTGGCTCGGGCTGTGGCCCTGGTCGGCCAGTTCGACGACGCGCTCTTCGATTGCGTCTTCGTTTACCTCACTCCACTCGGGGGGTTCGTCTGCCACCGGCTTGTCCGAATCGGACGAGCCACGGCGGCGTGAGTGCATTCGTGCCATAGTTTGGGTTGGAACTGCACAGACCGCTTCGTGACTGACGATAGTCGTCGCCGTGTGTTTGCGTCGCGTGACGCGAACACTGCCGCAATCCCGAGCCGGCCAAATGACCGGCGAGTCAGATTTGCGGCCGTGCGTTCCCGTGTGTGGCCAGTCTATCCGCAGGGTTAACGGTTTCTCTTTGGTTCCCAGTGGGCTCTTTCTCGCTCTGAAAACGGTCTCAGTGAGTTAAATACGGCCACAAGAATTATAACCCATGATTACCCGTCGCTCGGCTGAACGAACGCCCTCCCAAACTGGCGACGGACGGGGGCAGGTGGGACCGCTCGGTATGATATTCGTCTTCGCGTTCGCGCTCATCGGAGCGGGTCTCATTCTCCTGTTCGTCGGCGGACAGTTGAGTGAGAGCAGGCAGGCACTGAACGAACAGCGCGCCGAGAAGGCACTCACCCAGTTCGACTCCAAGGCCGCACTCGTCGCGCTCGGCAACACCGACACACAGAAAGTGTCGTTCGCAAGCGGTGGTTCCGGAGATATTGTCGTCAGGAACGGAACCGGGAGGATGAGAGTAACCATAGATAATCAATCGGACACGAGCGGCCCCGAGACGCTCCTAAACCAGAGTCTCGGAGCAGTTGTCTACGAGAGTGGAGACACTGAGATCGGTTACCAGGGTGGCGGTGTCTGGCAGAGTACTTCGAACAACACTGAGATGGTTTCTCCACCGGAGTTCCACTTCCGCAACGGGACACTCACACTCCCGATTGTCAACGTGACGGGAGACCACAGGCTCGACGACGACGCCACAATTACGCACAGGCGAACGAGCGAACAGTACCCGAACGCGTCGGCAAACCCGAAGTATGCCAATCCACTGACCGATCATAAAGTAAAGGTCATTGTCCAGAGCAACTTCTACAAAGGATGGGGCGAGTATTTCGAAGAGCGGACAACTGGCGAAGTTACCTACAACCACAACACCCAGAAAGCGACACTCACTCTCGTCTCACCAATCGGGAAGAAGCAGGTGACGACGGCCATCGCCAGTCTCTCGACGAGTGGGTCGTTTACCGTATCAGGGTCGTCGGCCGACCCATGTAGTTCGGGCGCTGGGGGGCCGCCGAGCAACCGGCCCTACGCTGACAGCTACAACTCCTCTGGGACGGAGAAAAACTTCTGTGACCTCAAGGCAGCTAACTCGCTCGGAAGTGACGGGAACATCACCTACGGCGGTGATATCGACCTCAGCTCCGGGAGTGGTGGGTCTGACGTCATCGGCAGTCTGAAATCCGGTAGTGATGTCACTCTCAGCGGAAGTGGTGGTGGCTCTGGCGGCGGGGCTCCAGCAGTTACCGGTGACGTGTTCCACACCGACGGCTGTTCGGTCAGTGGCGGCGGTGGCGGCAGTTGTAGTGGTGAAGCTGGCGGCGAAGTCGACCAGTTGTCTGGCGGACTGGAGCCATCAAGCCCGATTAACGGCTATATCGACAGTACCGTCTCGGCCGTCCAACCGACCTCGGCGAATGACAACGATGCTGCCCCAATTACGAGCAATCGACTGGACTTCGATGCGGCCGGAGCAGGCGACACGGTCACGCTGACTGCCGGGGCGTACTATCTCGACGAGATAGACTTCTCGGGCGGAAACAGCCTGAACATTGACACGACCAGCGGCAACGTGACCCTCGCGATTAACGAACACGTAGACGTATCCAGCGCGACAATCAACGTCTCGGGTGACAACACCACCAGGATATACGTCCGTGGGCAGGATACCGGCAGCAACGGGAACCACCTCAGGATGTCCAGCGGCGACATCGAAGTCAAACACGACGACGCACCTGAACTCCGCGTCTACGGTAAGGACGATTTTACCGTTTCCATCTCCGATGGGCAGTTCACTGGCGTCCTCTATGCCCCGCCTGGCCGGACGGGTACTGGTAGCCTGACTATCGACCACGGTGCACTCTTCGGTGGCGCAATTATCGGTGACACAACGCTGGATACGCAGGCCAGTGTCCACTACGACGAGGCGCTTAAAGAGCAACAAATCGTTTCCCAGAGCGCGAAAGTCGTCAAAGTGACCTACCTCCATATCTCAATCAACCAGATTCAGGTCAGTGATTGACTGGCCAGAAATAAGCAAACATATTCATTTGGTTCAGGTGGCATCATATTCGTGGCCAGTTTGTTTATCAGGGTGTCCCACATACTGGTAACGAATGGTGTCATCGGAGGTGAATCGGGGCTCCCATCTGTCACGTCTCAGTGATGGACGCGCGCAGTCCAGCACTATCGGCGTGGCTCTCGTCTTTGGGTTCGTCATCGTCGGGTCAGTTCTTATCGTGGCTCTCGGTACGACTGCACTTGGAGACGCCCAGCAGAATCTCGGCGAGGACCGCGCAGAGAAGGCACTGACGCAATTCGACTCGAAAACTGCGCTGGTCGCACTCGGTAACACTGACACGCAACGGGTGACGTTCGGACAGGGGTCCAGCAACGACTTCAACGTCAAAAACGGCACCGGGTGGATGCGGATAACCATCGACAACCAGACCGACAGTAGCGGTCCAAAGACGCTGTTGAATCAGTCGATGGGCTCTGTCGTCTACGAGAACGAACGGACAACACTCGCTTATCAGGGCGGTGGCGTCTGGCGGCAACAGAGCGACAACAGCCAGATGATCTCACCGCCGGAGTTTCACTTCCGCAACGGAACGCTCACACTGCCAGTCGTCAACGTCACCGGTGAGCAGCGACTCCGC
Source organism: Salinibaculum salinum (assembly GCF_037645885.1). Taxonomy (NCBI): domain Archaea; kingdom Methanobacteriati; phylum Methanobacteriota; class Halobacteria; order Halobacteriales; family Haloarculaceae; genus Salinibaculum; species Salinibaculum salinum. Next base: position 193,760 of record NZ_JBBENW010000005.1, read on the forward strand.
GACAGCGCGACGATAACGCACAAACGGACCACGAAGCAGTTCCCCAACACGACGAAGGACAAAGAGTTCGAGAACCCGCTGACCGAACACAGAGTCAAAGTCACCGTCCAGAGCGACTACTACAGAGGCTGGGGTAACTATTTCGAGGAGCGAACGACTGGCGAGGTCGAATACGACCACGACCGGGATATCGTGAACCTGACTCTCGTGACGCCATTCGACAAGAACTCCGTCTCCTCCGCATCAGCGAGTCTCGCTGCAAGTGGTGATTTTATTTTGCAGGGAAGCGCGGCGGAGGACTGCCGGGGGAACAAAAGCTACTCGAATAGTTACAATTCGAGCGCCTCCGGAGATTACTGTTCACAGCCGGTCGGAGTCAACGGTGATATCGTCTACGGGGGAGACGTCGACATCGAGTCGGGAACAGGAGGGTCGAACATCTATGGCGATGTCGTCTCGGGAGAGATAGTGACCGTCTCCGGTAGCGGAGGTACCGGGCAGGTTGACGTGTACGGGAACATCAACTACACAGTCGACTGCAAAACGAGCGGTGGTGGCGGACGGAATCCCGACTGCACGGACAGAATTATCTCACCAGACGGGGAACTGAACCAGATAGACGACGTCGAATCAGTTCCGGATATCAGCAGAGTCGTCAACGACACAGTCTACCGCCTCAAAGACAGCAACGACAACAGTGGTGCGCCTATCAGTAGCGACCGACTGGATTTTTCGTCGAACGAGGTGACGCTGACCGCGGGTGAGTACTACGTCGAAAAGATCGACTTTGATGGAGACGAAGACAAAATCAACTTCGACACGTCAGGCGGAAACATTACGATTGCTGTCAGAGGCGACGTCGAGATGCCCTCGGGCAGCGACATCGAAGTGACCGGCGGCAACAACACCAAGATGTACGTCAACGGAGAATCAGCAGTCTCGGACGGTGACGGGTGGACGTTCGACATGAACGGCGACACGGACGTCACCGTCGAAGATAGCGTCGCGTCGAACTTTCGGGTGTACGGTCAGGAGGACTTCAAATTCCGCATCAACAGCGGGGAAAACCACAAGTTCACCGGCGTCATCTTCGCGCCACCGGGACAAAGCGGGTCCGGTGAAGTCGAAATCGCGAGCGGACACGTCCGTGGCGGGATACTGACCGGCACGACGACGATATCGAACAGCGGATCGATACACTACGACGAAGCACTGCAGAACAAACGGATTATCTCACAGAGCGCGCAAGTGGTGACGGTGACGTATCTCCACGTCTCGATCAACGAAGTCGAAGTGACCGACTGACAGGCGTTACCGGTCGAAGACGATGTTGACACGCGACTCGACGAGGGTAACCTGGTCCATGGATACGGGTCCACAGACGACCACGTCGTCTTCGGGCTGGCTACAGTCGCTCTCGTCGAAGGCACTACGTTCTGTGAGAGATCCGTACCAGAGGTCGCTTCGGGGTGACGTAACGTTTACCGTGAGTTCTGCAGTTGGGTCACGGGTCGTATTCCTGTAGCGAATTTCCTGTCCCTTTGATTGGGCTCGTATCAACACGGTGCCGCTGCCGACGCTTCGCGCGGTTGCTGGTCTCACGTTCGGTACAACGATGTGAGCAGTCTCTCCGCGCAGAATCATCGGCGGCCGCTGTCGAATGATACCGCCGTCACGAGTCGTCTGGAACACAGCCCCGGCCTCGTACACGAGTTCATTATCCTCGCCCAGGTCCTGAACGATCGGCTGTGATTCAATCTGGTACTCCTGGCGGCTGGCACCCTCAACGGTGACGTTGATAACGACGGGGTCTTCCAGTGTCAGCGCCGTCTCCCCGAGGTCGATTTCCGTGCCGCGACTCGGTGCGCTCTGGTAGTAGATGTCCTCCAGGTTGTTGTGTAGCACGTCGAACGCTTTCTGAGAGTTACTCTGGCGCTCGAAGTCCTCGGCGCTCTGATACCCGGCAAGTCCGCCAACGGAGACGACGGCGACCGAAAAGATGACCAGCGAGAATACGAGCGAGTAGCCGAGTATCTCGCTGACAGCCCTGTCACGCATCGTCGATCACCAGTTCCTCCGCCGAGTTGTCGTATCTAACTGTGATTTCGCCACCGCTTGCAGTTGATTCGCCGAGGTCCGTCTGTGTCGTGACGTTGATTCGGACGGTGTGATCGGGGTCAATACTGTTGAGTATCAGTTGACTGGTGTCCGGGTCTAACCGAACATCGTACTGGGAGCGTGCAACGGTTGTCGGAAACGTCTGATTGACCTGGATGACCGGGTCCCCACCGGAACTCGCGTTGCTCGCGTTGACCAACCGGTCGGTCTGTTCGACGTTCGTGGAGAGTTGCTGCCCGACAACTGACATTTCCTCCTGGATAACCACGTCGCGCTGGGTCGTCACGAACCCGGCGCCTGCGGAGAGTAGTCCACCAACCAGAAGCGCGGCTATCGAAAGCGTCAGGACGTATCCCAATGTCGAAGAGACGCCACGGTCAGTCATGACGCTGGCTCCCCCGGCGCAACTCGGACGTTCGTTTCGTACCGCATCGAGACAGTTTCGTACGAGTAGCTCACAGTCAGACTGTATATTGCCGCACTGGACGGGGAAGACGCCCCGAGGAGGTCGGGGAGATTCGTCGACAGCCCGCCGTCGACGACACCTTCGTAATCGCCCTCGATCATATCTGCGTTATCGTACCAGATGTCGTACGGCGTCGAGACGCCGGATTCAAGCCACATGATGTCGCCATCGCTAACCGTCAGCGCGGGACACGGTTCCCCGGCGACGAGACCACCGCTAACGTCGATGGTTATCGGTCCCGACCCCGACCGCGTGCAGTACGCCACGTCACCGTCGCCGTTCGAGACGGTGACATTCACGGGACCACTGGAGGAGTCCCGGAAGAGCGTCATATTCCAGTCCGAACCGCCGGAGCCTTGCAGAGAGAGATTGAACGCGTCCGACTGACTGGTCGCGAGCGCCGTGCGGTCGGTCACGTTGAATTTCAACGCTCTGGTGTTCGAGACACCAGATGCTACCTCCCACGTCGTCGAGTCACTGAGAGCACTATCCCCACTGAAATCCCCAGACTCGTTGACGAACCGGTCGCCATCCACAAGTGAACGATAATCTACGTCGACGATACGGCCAGTAGCCGCTTTCTGACGCCCGCCCTGGATATCGATATCCGTAACGTTGGCTTCCGCCCTATCTTCCAGGTCAGTAGTATCGCCTCCCTCGTACTGCGCGTTGATTTCCGTAATGGCAGTTCCGACGCTCTGTTCGACCTCGTGTCGGTACTGGAGAGCATCGTCGTCGCTGGTTCCCTCACCACGGGTTGCCAGGTTCTCAGTGAAGATGGCTGTATTGACCACGACGGCGAGTGCGATGAAGATGACTCCGAGTGCGAACGCGGCGACGAGAATAATCTGTCCTCTATCGGTGTCAGTCAGATGCGCCATGCCACCACCTCCACGCGGACGTGATTGTAAACGCCAGCGCTGGTCGTACTGTCCGGGAAGTATATCGACGACGTGCTCGTGACGTTCGTCCCAGTCGGGTTCCCGTCTTCGTCTCGGAGGCGGTCACTTTCGACAATAGTCACGGAGTGAGACGCAGTGACAGCGTGTTCACTCGGTTCGCCGCGGTATATCATCCGGCGTCGCTGCTGCTCGCCGCTCGGGTTCTGGAACACTACGTAGACGTTGTACGCAACGTTGCGCTCGTCGAGCGTTCGGTTGAGTGTCTTTCCGAACTTGATCTTTTGCGGGGCAGATTCCGTGTAGTAGTAGTTGTTGGACGTGTTGTGGAACGTCCCTGCGGTGTCGTTCCAGTAGAGGACGGCGTCTTTCAGACTCCCCGTCTCGGCGCTACTGGCGAGGACACCTTTCGATGTTTTTTCGAGTTGGTTTTCGAGGTGCTGGCTCGAGGTACTCGCCGAGAGCGGCGTCACGGCTGTCATCTGGAGTGCAATACCGATACTTGTCAGCAGGAGCAAAGCAGCGACAGCGGCTTCGAGCGTGTGCGCCTGGCCACGGTCCGATTCAGGGAGTGGTCGTTGGCGGGTCATCACCAGACCACCACCTTCAGCGTCACGTCCTCGTCGTTGAGCGAAACGACACGCCGGGCCGTTATCGTCGAGGGGTTTCGCCCGTTTTCAGTCGGCGAATCACCGACGCTGAGACGTGTATCAGCACCCCCCGGACTGCAGCTGTCAGCAGCTGTTAGCTCCCCCTCGCTCTCGTCCCAGCAGAGGGTGTCCGAGCTCGTGCTCCCGACAGTGCTGTTTCGCTCGATAGTGACGTTGACTTCCTTCGTCTCGGGTATGTTCAGCCGGTCGTGTAAGTTGCCATCTCCGTATCGACAGCGGTCAGGTGCATCGTCGGAACCGTCGAAAAACGACACCGTACAATGTCGGTCGAGGACGTACGGCTTGGCGGGGTCACCCAGCGTATCCTGTGACAGTCGGTCCGCAATCTGACCGACCAGAACCGTGTCTTCCTCATCGTTGAGCGCAAACGGGTCCAGCAGACCGGGAACGAACGTGAATACGAACACCATTACGGCGAGAAAGATACTGATGCCGAGCGCGAAATCGAGTGTCGTCTGTCCCCTCATTGATGAATACTGACGGAGCGGTACGCGTCGTCGGTCACTTCGGAACGAGTCCCCTGACTGTGAGCAGCCCACGCCCACAAACTGCAGTCGGTTACGCGGATGGCACCACGTCGCTTGGCGGTCCGACGTACTGAACCATATTATCACTTGTGGCTATCTTGGGTCCCGCGGCACCATCCTCTCGGGGACTGGGTTCGATGGGTTTAAGAAAGAACACTGGCAAGCGGATAACGCCGACGCGGGCTCGTAGATCAGTGGTAGATCATCCCCCTGGCACGGGGAAGGCCCCGGGTTCAAATCCCGGCGAGTCCACTCACATTCTTCCGTCATAACCGGGGAACCTCAGAGCGACAGTTCTGTCTTCAGAACGCCTCTAACCCGACAAACCAGAAAAACCTATCACCCCCGTGAGAGGGGAGTTCAATCGGAGACCAAACGCGCCTCTCCCCGTCCTGCGATTATCGGGAGGGGACGGAGGTGGTCGGCGTGAGCGAAGTCGACCTTTCCGAAGTCGAAATCTGTGAGTTCTGTGGCCTCCCGATTCAGGAGCCAGAACAGCAGTGTGCAGCTCTCGATGATGGGAGGTGTCAGGCATGAGCGTCCTCGACGAGCGCGAGCCGACGCCAGCCTGCGAGGACGCCATCCAATCACACACGGAGATCGGCTGGCGCTGGGCTACCGAGTTCGACCTCGATACCTTCGAGCCCTGTACCTACTGCTTCCCCGACGCAGAGAGCGTCGAAGAGATCGACTATCCAGCGGGCGAACTCATCGTGACAGGCACGGACGGCCGGAAGCTCCACCGTCACGAAGACACCGGTCCGATTCGCTACGATGCTGCTGTCAACTCTCGGACCGACAAAGACCTGAACAACCTCTTGCGAGACCCTGAGTTCGAACCAGAAGAGTTCGACGAGCGTGCAGAGGGAGGTGACGCCTGATGTCCTGGACGCTCGACATCGACGGGCGTCGGTACAGTCCAGTCCCCGACTCGTGGATTCAGCACGGTTTCGACAAAGACGGCGTTGGTCCGCAACTCCTCGCCGTCTCTGCCGCTGTCGACCGTGGCACTGTGTACGTGCGGTACGCGCACCCGACTGGTACCCGGCTCGCCGTCGAAGCGTTCCCTGGCATCACCGGAGACACTGGCGGAGTTGTCCCTCGTGGTCTTTTGACCGAAGCCTGGCCCCGCTCGATAGCAGCCGGTCGCCTTGATCCGGAGGGAGACATCCGGCTTGAAGAGCGCGAGCACCTGGGCAACCTCTGGGAAGATCGTGTCGACGACGTCCTCGAGGAGCGTCCCGACGTCGACCTAGACGACGACCGGCTCGTCGCCGACGGCGGGCAGGTCGAGGGCGGTACTGAGCGCCGAGAGGCTGAGGATTTTTGGAAGAAGTACGAGATTCCCTTTGAGTTTGGGGCTGCTATCAAGGTCCGCTCGTCGGGGCTGAAACGCGGGAGTTGGGGCGACGGTCGCGCTCGTGACACCGTCGTTCATCTTCACGTCAAAGAGTCGTTCAAGGACGGCCGCCTCTCCCGTTCTGCTGATAGCTACCTCTGCGAGAAGGGGTCGCACGTTGACCCACAAGGTGAGGAGAAACCCGTCGCGGATGGCCTCCCGAAGAAAATCACCTGCGAGACCTGCCTCGACCGCATGGAGCGGTGGAAACAGGCCTGGTGTGTCTCTTGCGGCGAGACAGCGGAAGGGAACGACCGCAAACCCTTCCGCTTCATCGCATCGCACACCGAGGAAGACTGTCCCGCTGGTGAGCCTGTCCTCGTGTGGGGTGGTCCCGATGTCTGAGCGGAGAGCAACACACCCGCACGGACAGGCCGCGCTCTTCGATAGGTGGCTGAACAAGGCGAGCGGCAACATCGAGGAGTGGGGCGTTCAAGACGAGAGAACGCTACTGCTGGCGATTCAGGAGGAGCTCGGAGAACTGACGCAGGCACACCTCGAAGCGAACGCGGAAGGCGGCGACGACGCGCGGATTTGCGAAGAACTGGACGACCTCGGAGCGTTGCTTCTGCAACTTCATATCAGCCGTCACGATTGCTCACTAAGCCCGGCTACCGAGCGGTCCGAAGGAGGTGAGTCAGATGCGAACTGACCCCTCTGACCCAGAGGTCGGTCGCTACGAGTACGTCGTTCGCGATATCGACGACCGAGAGCCAGACCTCGGAATCCAGGACTGGAACGGTCCCGAGATGTCGCTCAAAGCACGAGGCTTTGGCGAACTCAAAACCGCAGCCTCCGACGAAATCGAGGACCGTCTCGACCTCGAGGACTACGTCGGCGAGCACATCGCGACGGTCTACATCGATGTCGACGCCTGGGAATACTGCATCGACTGGCAGATCGACCGGTCGCTCCTCCAGCGCATCGGCCACGCTCTCAGCGAGGTGCGACGATGAGCCGGAGTACCGACCCGCTCGCGGAACCGAAGGCTATCGGCGAAGACATCGAGCAGTTAGTCGTCGACGCCGTCGACGGGCTCCGCGCTGCTGTTGACCCCGAAGACTGGTACGATGCTCACGTTGAGACGACTATCGGCCCACGGACTGCTGAAGATGTGATCTTCGCGAGCATCAGCCTCCTCGAGGCCGGCACGCTCGTCGAGATCAAAGCCTGCAAGCGTCGCGTCTCGAACGGTACGAGGAACAGAGACGGTCTCTGGACGTTCCAGGTCGACCAGCACGAGAAGCTGGTCAAAGAGAGCGCCGTCTACCTGCTCGCTATCTACGACGACGTTGGTGGGACGAAGCAACTCGAGGAGATAGTCGTCTCCCCTGCCAGTATCGTCGACGAGTGTCTCATCGGTCGGTGGTACGATGTCGACCGCCACGAAGGGCGCGTCGCCCAACTGGGCTGGCCGCACGTTCTCGGCGACCAGGAGGTGAGTGCGGATGCCGAGTGAGGCGCAGGGTCACGGCTCGATGGACCGAGCACGCTATCAAAAGATCAATGACGAAATCGGTGAGGACCCTGCACAGTGGCTCGACAAACCACTGTTCAAATCCCCAGAGCGGAACAGTACCTCCGCAGGCTGGGCTATTCAGCACCGAATCAAGAGTATCGACTCGTTCGCTGTTCTCGGTGCCTGGAAAGGCGTCGAGCGTAACCTCGAGCGCGGTCCGCGCGACCGCGTCATGAAGATGCTCAATGAGCGTGCTCAGGAACTCGAGGATATCGGGGAACGTCCGGACCGTCTCCAGGCGCGCGACGGTCGCGATGTCCCAGAAAAAGAATGGTACATCGTTCGCGACGGCGAGCGACTCTCCTGGAGTGAGGTCGACCGACGCGGTGCGACGGTGAGCTTCGATACCGGATCTGAGCGTGCTGTCACTGACGGGGGTGAAAATTCGTGACAGCGAAGTACTCTACCGGTTCTGACGACGAAGACGCGCGTACCTGGACGCGAGACAAGCGATTCGTTCTCTACCGATGGTCGGACAAGCCCTTCGTCGGTCACCGCCACCGGTACGAGACAGTCGAGCACCAGCTCGTCGTCGCCTACATTCACGACGTCGGCGTCGATATCCGACACGAGGTCCGCTCAGACGATACAGAAAAATTCGCCGACGAGTGGACAGCAGTTGAGTACATCGAGGTTCGCGACTACGGCGCTCGGCACGTTCGCAAGCCCGAAGCGAGGTGGTTGAATTGACCCTCGTAGGAATCTGTCCCGATTGCGGCTACGAGGGCGTTCTCAAATCAGCCCCCGAATACAAACTCCGAGCCGAACACGAGTGTCCGGACTGCGGTCACCTTTTCACCGCTGGAGGTGGCGATGATGGTTAGTGACCGGATTCAGGTTGCCTACCAGAAGAGCTGTTCCGAATGCGGGCGTCGCGTCGGGACTGCTGACTACTGGTGTCGCTGGTGTGGTGCCAGCCTTCGCGACGGTTCCGCAGGTGGTGAGTAGCGGTGTCTCACATCGAGCCCACCACCCACGAAGCGAAGGGACACCTCTACTACCATCCACGACCGTCTCAGCGCTGGGACGGGCTCGCCCCGTACTGGGCGCTCGCGGACCTGCTCATCAACGAGTTCGACGGCTACCACGAGGTCGACACCGAGATCGACGGCGAACCCGTCACTATCGACCTGGCGTACAGCAAGAGCGGGTTTGCTCCGCGTCCCCAGGACAATGCCGGTGAGCGTCTCTACGAGTTCGAACTCCACGTCGACGGTCGCGGAGAGCGCAAGTGCCACTTCAACCTCTCACCGCGCTTCCCGGATATGCGTCATTACGAGAGTGGAGACGAGATCACTGTCCCGTTCGATCACCTCGATGCCAGCGAGGGTCTGACCATTCAGTTCCAGGCCAGCAACTACGACCTTGAGGACATACCCGCGCTGCTCCCGCGAGCAGTGTTCGAACTCGCGAGCGAGGTCGACGTTGGTCTCCACCACGAGTATTTCCAGGCGCCGAAGGGCGGACGCATCGAGGAGATCGAGCGCTACGTTCGAATCACGAGAGATTGGAACCGGAAGCTCATACAGAAGGGCGGTCTCTTCGACCGGCTCGCGATGCTGCTCTCTGCTGAGAAGGGTACGAAGGGCAAACACACCTGGGACAACACCGAAGAGATGGGCTATCACCATCAGGTCAGACTCGATTCGAGCGGCGCCGGGAAGCTCATCCCGAACCACAAGCACGGGAAGCAGTTGAAGAGCTACTTGCCAGAGAACCCGGACAACTTCGACGAAGAAGATGCGCTTTGGAACCCGAAGTTCGGCGTTCTCTTCCGGAAGAGTCTGCACTCCTCTGGCTCTATCCGGTGGGAGAACCGCGGTGATCTCCTCGAGGAACTCGACGAGACGATTATCAACTCCCTCTCCTGGGCAGAGATTCCCTCGAAGGTTGGAGACCAGGACGTCGACGCCGGCGCTGGCGGCAACACTGTGTTCGTCGACGACGATCACTTTGACGTCCAGCCGCGAGACGAGAGCCTCCCGACATTCGAGGACCCGTGTCCACAGCTCGAAGCCGAGCAGGACCACTTGTTGATGACTGTGCTTCGAGATATGACCAGCGCCGACACCGAGATCGTCGAGACGGTCGCGACGGACGGTGGGCAGCCAGCCCAAGACCTGGCCGATGAGTCAGGGTATAGTCTTTCGACGATTTACCGAGCGCTCCAGCGTCTCGACGGTGTCCTCGAAAGCGAGAACGGGTACGTTCGCTTCGTCTCACAGAAGATTGCTGAGGAGATTCGAGGTATCGTTCGGTCGACTGAGAGTGCCGTCGAGGACGCTGCCGACCGTGCAGCCCAGTTGTTCGATATCGACGTTCGCCAGTCCGCGTCGTCAGCGTTCTCTCAGTGGCTGGCTCGCTACGGCGCTGAGTTTGATGCCCCCGACGACGTCGACGGTCGCCCGACGATCCGCATTGACACGCTCATGGCTGAGATCAAGTCTCGGTCTCAGCCGTACCTGCCTGATGTCCTCGACGAACTCGTCGACGCGTGGCTCCAGGATGGTCGCGGTCGCGTCAACATCCACGAGACGATCATCGACGTCGACCTGGTCTCCGGCGAGTCCTACTGCGCTCCGCTTCGAGCCCTCCGGTGACGGCCGACTGGCGAGAGGCATCACTGTCGATTGTTCTGTTGTTTTATAAAGGATACCGCGTCCGAGCAGGGTAATTGCCAGTTTACTATAGTATCGCCCTCAGTTTCCACTCTCACTGCTGGTTGGTTCCCTCTGGCCGCTCCCGCTCTCCGGGCAGACCCTCTTACGGCGTGTGCCTAAGGGCACGCCGCCGTGGGCGGCGCAAAAATACACCGCACCCCAAAATTCCAGTCGAAGAAAAGTTCCACTCGAAACAGTCGAAACGAAGGGCATCAATCAGTCCACGAGGTTCAACACCACAATGAACAGTACACCCCAGTATATCCCGGCCAAACCAACCAGTATTGGTTGTTCGTGACTAAAGAAATTGTACATCTGTACTATACTCAAAACAAAGGCTGCGCAGTATACCAATATAGCGAGCATCTTCAAGCCAGTCAGACTACCCAGAATATCTGAACTTATATCGGCCCATTCATCCTTACCTGTTTTATTTTCATCTTCACCGGTGGTCAGTCGGTTCTCAGCCATTTCCAGTATATCATAAAAGTATCTTGCTCCAGCGATTGCGCCAACTGCGAGCCAGAAATCAAGATAGCTGCCTGACAGCGTGTAGATGTATCCCAATGTGACTGGAGGTAACCATATTATCCTCCTCGATTCCCCTTCAAATACGGAGAGAACATCCCCTACCGGAGCCATCGGCGAATCATTCAATTTAGAGTGGTAAATATATGGCAGGTACTAATGGCCTCAGGCGGCTACCTCCAACTGCGCGCCTCACGGACCCTTCTAAAGAGCCACTCGAAACAGTCGAAGCGAAGGTTAGTGTTACTATGCGCAAGTACGGCAATGTAGCTTACCGATCCTCTTCAATACCCCCGCAAAATGGTAATAATCCCGCAAGTTACATTTGATAACCCTCGCTACACAGTCCCATGGCTGAATGCGCGCGGTGTAACGACTTTACCGACAACACCGCAGAGGGCGAGTACCACTATTGCAACGACTGTTTACAAACATTCCAAGAAATCGAACAGCATGGGGTCGTCGTCGAGGATACCGATGGCGGCGATGTTCACGTTATCGTCACTGCTCACGAGACTTCGTTTGATGGTGGCACTGAGTCCTCACAGGTTGATGGTCTCGCTCGCGCAAAGTACATCGCCGATGAAACTGGACTAGACGGTCTATTCAAGTACGGCCGAAGTGGGTCGCGGTGGGTTCTCGACGAGTATCTTGAGGCTCATCCGGAGATACGCCAGGATGTACACGAACGATTGAGTCGCGTTCCAGAAACCAAGTCAGCTGGACTCATTGATAAAATCAAATCGATCTTGTAAATGGCGAACACCTGTGATTACTGCGGGGATGAGATTTCGCCACCCGCGTACAATTGCAACTACTGTGACCTCACATTGTGTAGCGACTGCCGACTACCCGAATCGCATCGCTGTGCTGGTCTGAGCATTACACAGTCGGTCAAAGTATTCGATTCAGACGCGCCCTCGACGCTCGGCAACAGTCCAGACAGGTCTGAGTTTTCGAAAAACAAAATCGAAACAACCGAGATTTCGGACTCATCCGAATCCGAAGAAGATGATGAGGTGGGAAGCGACAGTAGCGACGCAAAAAGTCCAGAGGATGATGTCGACCAAGACAACGAAGATGATGATGATGATGATGATTCCGACGAAGACGGCGCGGAGAAGGATGTGGTTAGAGTCACCGGAGACGATGACGCTGGGCCAGAGCCAGTAGACATCGACCACGATCTGCCCGGAAAGACACCGTATCGTGCTGAAGAAAAGTCGCCCAGTGTGACAACCACGCGCGAACTCCATCCGTTCTAGTTTAGTGGAGAAATACCACGCCATCTGCTGATTGGAGACCGTCGCAACTACCTGTCTGAGAAACCCGGTGGGAGTTATGCCC